>CBETPM010000073.1:0-5058 GCA_965538135.1 Candidatus Bathyarchaeota archaeon | reverse complement strand
AATACGCCTTCTAATCCTTCGTCTTTTACAGCGTCATCGAGCATCATCATACAGCTTGGGCATGCCACAACCAAAATCTCAGCGCCAGTTTCACAGGCTTCTCTAACCCTAATCCTACTAGGGCTTTCCGCTGATCTACCAAGGAGGTCCATAATGAAGTTTCCGCTTCCACCGCCGCAGCAGAAAGAATTTTCTCTAGTTCTCTTCATTTCTATGAGTTCAATCCCTGGGATGCTTTTTAGAATTTCTCTGGGCGCATCGTAGACGCCGTTGTATCTGCCGAGAAAGCAAGGATCGTGGTAGGTAACCTTAGATTTTACCTCGGATAGCGTTATCTTCCTTTTTTGAATAATTTCTGATAAAAGTTGCGTATAATGAAAAACCTCGAAATCTCCAAATCTCGTATACTTGTTTTTCATGGAATTATACGCATGGGGTGAAAGCGTAATCACCTTTTTCACGCCAAGCTCTTTAAATTTCTTAACATTCTTATTGGCTAGTTCTTGGAATAGTCCCATCTCACCTAGCATGTATACCTCGTTTCCATCACAATCTTCTTCGGAGCCAAGAATTCCAAAGGATACCTCTGCCTTAGCTAGTAATTCGGCAAGGTTTCTGGCCATTCTTTGTCCACGCTCCTCGTAAGACCCGACGCAGCCTACATAGAGAAGGTACTCATCACCTGGTCTATATCGCTTTACTCCTTCCGCCCAGGCGTCTCTTTTACTTCTTGCTATTCCCCATGGGTTCCCATGTTTGCTGATGTTATTCAGAAAATTTCTGATGGATGGTAGCGTTAAGCCTTTTTCCACCATATCGCTTCTTGCAGTGACGATCCAGTCAACGATGTCGTCGTTAAATCTCATTGGACATTGCTCAACACAGTTTCTGCACGTTACGCACGAGAATATAACTTCTGCAAAATGCTCTGACCAATCGATTTCTTTCTTTAGCCATGCCCATATGAGCCAGAGTCTTCCGCCCGTGGAGTAAGTTTCAAATCGAAACCTAGCGTAGGATGGACAGTTAAAGTCTGTGAAATCGCTTGGGAACTTGCAGTAGCCACATCTAAAACATCTGTGCACCTGCTCAGCGTAAGTCTGCATCATTCAGCCTCCCAGTTTCCAGGGTTCATGATTCCGTTTGGGTCCAGAAGCCTTTTTATGCGCTTCATTAGCTCAAGCGTGTTTTTGTCCATTCTCTCCATAATCATTTTTTGGGCGGGAACCTCAGGTTTCCAGGGAACCCCGCCCACATCTAAGCTGGCTACGTTTGAGTCATGTAATGCTCTCTTTGTTCTCTCTATATTGTCTGGGTCAGCACGATTGAAGGGATATCCGAAGGAAAACATCATGCAGTGACTTCTTCCAATAACCCGACCGGCATGACCATATGTGATCCCATGTTTGGAGGACAATTCAAGTAGTTTCTTATAAGTTTCTGGAAATTTTTCGACGGGGATGATGGGTCCACAATATTCGAATCCGCCGCCCTTCATTACGTCGGCGAATCTGGTTGTGCTGGTTGTGGGCATCTCCAAAAGTTCTTGCTTTATGTCCGGCGTCAGCATCATAAATCCACCTTCTTTAGTATCGATGTATGTGCGGAGAGCATCCCAAATCCTTTTCCTCTTGAATTCTAGTTCTTCTTCGGAGTCTCCTGTAATACAAATCCCTATCATTATGACATCCTTAAACACCAGAGGATACGGTTGAGCACCGGTAAATATGTCTTCGGACATCTCTGTGTAGGTAACCCTGTGGATTATGTCTGGAACTAGGTTTGGATTTTCCACCAAAAACACCTCAATATCTCTTAGCGTTTTCTTTGGGTAAAGTCTAAGACCCAACTTTGTGATGATTCCTGTTGTGCCAAACCATCCTAAAAAGAGCCCAGCTAAATCAGGTAAAGGCGCTAATGAAAACCAGTAGGGACTCACCGAACATGAACCGATCTTGCACACTTCTCCAGTTGGCAATACAACCTCTAACCCGGTCACCATGTCAGAATTGAAGCCATATTGCTGAGACAAACGACCCTGACCATGAATTACAATATTTCCGACAACCGTAGCTGAGGGCGGCGCATCGGGAATTGAATGTCTTAGTTTAGGATAGTGTGTCTCTAAGTAGGCTTTCAGCTTGCCTTGAGTAATGCCTCCCTCAACAACAACGTATCTACTCATTTCATTTACTTCCAACACACGATCCATTCTTTTTAGATCTAGCACAATACCGCCCCGATGAGGGATAACCAAGCCGGAAAGGCTTAGCGAACCTCCAACTGGAACGATGGGTATCTTCTCCTCGTTCGCAAGTTTGACTATTTTTTGTACCTCCTCTGTTGTTTTTGGCATCACCACATAGTCTGGTTCGTGGGGTTCCATCATTCCCGGATCTCGAGAATAAATGTAGAGCTCTTCTTTCCTATCCGAAACATGTTCTTTGCCTACTATTTCAGCCAGAGATTTGTATATATTCTTCATACCATTCACTTCCATCCAGCCGGTTTCTCGCCTAGAGCAAGTTTGCAGAGGTCATGCATCATGATGGGTTTTATGCCCTTTTTGGCGACAGCCTCAGATAAAGAAGAGAAACATGCTGGACAATTGAAAACGCAATATTCGACTCCAGCGTTCACCATATCTTCTACGTTTCTTTTTTGCACATCGACAAAAAGATCATATTTCTGTAGTCCTCTGAAGATACCGGCACAGCACAGAGCATTCTCTTTGTCAAATTTTCTTGTAACTCTCTCGGCTCCTATCAGATTGAAGATGTCATCTACGAAGTGGTCTTTCTCCGGTGTAAGCCGAGTCGAACAATTGCGCTGATACGCCACCTTTGTGTTCAGAGGCTTTATTTCACTTTCATATTCCTTTAGTTTATTGTAGAGATACTCGAAAAGATGAATGGGTTTGAAGGGAACTTCAATACCGTAGGCTGGCGCATATGAAGCAAAGGTTGAGTAGCATTCATCGTGGAAGAATATTACCTCTTTAAAATTATGTTTGGCGATGTTCTCTATTATCCCTGGAAGCCGCTCCCTTATTAAGGACGGCTTTCCGAAATGCAGGTATGCAAGTTGACAGAAGAAGTATCTTCCCAAGATTATGGAGACGTTTTCGAAAAGTTTTCCCCGAATTGAATCTACATATTCTGGGAAAATGCATAGGGAGATTACTGGTTCCTTGGCATCCCAGAATTGTTGAATGTCCTTTCTTCCTGGAATACCCATATTGACCCACTGTGTTACAAGAGGTTTAGGCATTGGAAGTATACCCATTTTTTCCTGAAGGTCTGTAATCAAATAGAATGGGTGGTTTCCTCTTTTACAGTATTCTTCACATGCATAACATGTTACACACTGGTGTAACACGAAAGAGTCTTCGCCGTTGATTATTTTTTCAATTTCGGCTTTGGCTGCGTCTCTATTTATGTCCATGTATTGGCATTTCACAAGGCAATCATAGGTTGGACACGTTGCACACAGCTTTTCATTAAATTTCAATTCCAACTCTGGCATTTAACCATCCATCTGTAATATATATCAACATGTAGAATATTTAAGGTGATTTGAAGGATTGTTCTGAAGCTCATCACCAGACTTGCAGTTATTTTTTGCTTCATCTACTTAATTCTGAGTCTTTATGCTCCGAATCTCCTCTTTTTCTGTTTCTGGTTGTTTGACGTGTTAATCATGCATTGTAGGTTTGGGTGATGGGTTTTGGTGCTCACTTGTGTATATAAATATCCGCTAATAGCGAACAGAGCTTTATTCTCGTTTCTTCGCATTCTTTGCGTAATTATGGATAAGATGTTTAAGGAGAAGCTGGAAAAACGAGAAAAGACCTATTAATACCAAGAATGAATTATAAACTTTTTGCGAGAGTTTTGTGCGCAGTTTTCGCAACGCTTTTCGCTGACAAGGTATATAAAGCGCCCACTTCAAATGGTTAACGTCTCTCGTTAGAAGGAGCAAGAGTATGCAAAAAGTAATGCTTGTTCTAAAAGTTGAGAATCCGCATTTCACCGTTAGACTTTATGAGAATTTACTCAGGATAGACTTGAAAGGAAGCTTCAAGAACAAAATCGAAGAAGCACTTGAAAATAAACCAATTCTTAAAGAAATAATTGGCGGGTTGCTAAGCATATTTGTTCCATTGCATATACGTGTAAGTGACATAGACTCAGTGCATATGGACGAGACAGGGAAGGTTAAGATAGATCTTCCACATCACCGACACATAGTTATTCCGCTTAAAAAAGAACATGCGGAGAAATTTGTGGATACGCTTAATCAGTTAATTCAAAAAGCGAAAAACCGTGAAATCAAAGAACGTATCATGAGAAACAAAGTTAAAGGAAAAAGAAAAAGGAAGTCAAATAAAGTCCCTCCGAGTTCCTATGTAACGGTTCCATATTATTTCCCCACAGAACAGGTCGACATCGTCAACAAGCTGCGGCGAAAGAAGAGAAAAAGGAAAAGATGAAACTTCTACAGGCAGATGCTGCAGAGCGGAGTTATTGTCATTGTCATCAGAAGGCATTCAAATCGCTTTCTGAAAGAAAACTTAGCATGAGATAAACCACTGCCTAAATCCTCTCTTTTTCTTTAATCTCAAACTTGTTTTTCCACGCCCAGAGTTTGATTTGGTCTAGAATTAACCATTCTCTACAGCTTTCTCTCAAGTTTCCAGTTTTTATGCTCTTCAGCGATAAAGTCCGATGTTTCTACATCTCTTATCTTTTTCTCTTCAAGTGTACATCAGGTTCAGTTAAGTAAACATCATATAATATTTCGTGAACACTGTGGTCCCTATAAATTCGGCTGCGACAGATCCCAGCTTTATCTCAATTTTTTCCTCCTTTCTTAAAAAATCCCAACAGGTTTGAGGTGAGATTTTTCCATTGAACATCAAGCTCAAAATTACCATACCATCGTATTTTTTGTTACGATCATTCTTCTTAAATTTGCCGTAGACCAAGCTCCTTTACCCCAGGGTCTTCTTTGCGACCCCGTCGGGTTAGACCAGAACTGTAAATTTTCCATCTAACA
>CBETPM010000072.1:0-5158 GCA_965538135.1 Candidatus Bathyarchaeota archaeon | reverse complement strand
GAAGATTAAGGCTTTGTTTTTGTCTTCAGTTAACGGTTCATAACTTCCTATTGGCGGGACTGGTTCGTATTCTCCTTCTATTGGCAGATAAAACATGCCTCCATCAGGTGTGGGAATAAACCCCTTTTTCTTGTAAAATTCTGGCATTGAAAGAAATTCGCCAGTGTTAAAGGCTTTTGCCAGAATAAATCTGCATGGTTTGTTACCTAGACACGTTTTTCTTTGTTTTGCATCCTTGATTAGGCTTTGTAAAAGTTTTGTGGCTATCCCTTTTTTCTGGGCTTCGGGGGTGGGGTTGTAAATGCAGTTTATTGTGAGAACGTTTTTTCGTGTGTGTTGTCTGGTTATGTCTGCTTCTTCTGGATAATAGAGGATTTGGGCGGCTGGCTTATCCTTGTAATAGGCTATTTTTGCGCACGCGCCATATTTTTGCAGCATCCGGCGAAGCCATTGTTTTTTCAGTTTAATTCCTTGCTGATGAACTGGATCGCTTAGCCTTTTAGAAGAGCAAACGTAAATTAGGTCGTCTATGTTTTGATCTTGGAGATTTTCGATTCTCACGTTATGTTGCATGTTTGGGCACTAGCTTAGCTTTCCGCTCCATTCCTTTATAATCTCGTCTACGGTCATCAATTTCGCGTTGTAAACATACTCCAAATACTTCAAACCTTGCTCGTGATCTTCTTGTGTGAATGATTCCACCCCATCTTTGGCTATTACTATTTTGTATCCTCTGAAGAAGGCATCTGCGGCTGTGTGCCGTACACATATATGCGTGTGAAGTCCGCCTAAAATTACGGTTTTTACGCCTTCGCCATTGTATAGGCTTCTTAGTAGAGGGTCTAATCCGGTTTCGTAGAAGCCACTGTAGGTGCGTTTTTCGACTATGAAGTCTTTTTCTTTAGGTTTTAGTTCTGGGATTACTTCTGCTCCTTTTGTGCCTTTTATGGCGTGTTTTCCCCATTTATGGACAACTTCAGCGTCGTGGGGGTAGTGGGCGTCATTGCTGTAGATGACTGGAATGTTATGTTTTCGGGCAGCTTCAATGAGCTTTTTAAGGTTTGGAATTATGTTCTGGGCTCTTTCACATTTTAAATCTCCTGTGATAAAATCGTTAAGCATGTCGATAATTATGACAGCGGCATTTTCCAATTCTCTTCCTCCAGAATCAATTTTATGTTATTAGCCTATTTAAACGGTTTATAATTGTGCTTCTAACGTGTATGCTCCGCTTGTTAGTTTCTCGACTTTACGTTTTTGCACCAGCACAGTGTCTTCTATGCGGAAGCCTCCGAAACCTGGCAAGTATATGCCTGGCTCTATCGTGACAACGTTTCCAACGGTTAGCTTATCTTTGCTTTCCGGGCTTAGCGTTGGTGCTTCGTGAACTTCTAGGCCTACTCCGTGACCTAGGCCGTGAACGTAATATTCGCCGTAGCCAGCGTCTTCTATTATTTTTCTGGCTACTTGGTCCACTTGTTTTGCTTTTACATTGGGTTTAACGGCTTCACAGGCTTTTTCTTGTGCTTCTTTGACTATTTGGTGGATTTTCTTTTGCTTTTCTGAAGGTTTTCCCGCGACAATAGTTCTGGTCATATCCGAACGGTAGTAATGGTAGGCTGCTCCAATGTCCACAACGACAAGGTCGCCTTCACGGATTTCTCGATCAGTGCAGCCGCCGTGGGGGAAGGCTGAACGTGGTCCAGAAGCCACTATGGTGTCGAAGGCTGTTCCCCAACCGCCGCCTTTACGCATTGCATATTCGATTTCCGCTGCCACTTCGTATTCTTTTATGCCTGGCTTTATAATTTCGTAGGCGGTTTCCATTCCCTTGCTTGTGAGTTCTCCAGCTTTTCGCATCAGTTCTATTTCCTTTTCATCTTTGACTTTTCGAAGCTCCCACAAAAGCTTGCCTTGTATTTTCAGTTTTGCTTTGCCCCTAAGGTTTTTTGATAAGCTGCGGTAATTTTCGTAGTTTATGGTGTCTATGGCTAGTTTTTTGATTTTGAAGTTTATGGTTTGGGAGGCCACTTTTTTCATTAAGTCTTCGCCGCGTCTAACTAGTTCAACATGGAAGCCTTTTCCTTCAGCCTTGGCTTGTTCATAATTAACATTGTAAACGTAGAGCGTGTTCTCGCCGTTTTTGGGTAAGAGTATGCATGTTGCACCTGGAAAACCAGCCATGTATAGCATGTTGGCTTCGTTGATGATTAAAAATCCGTCAAAACCTTTCTTTTCAAATGCCAATTTTTTTAAAGTGTTTACCCTACTCAAATTTTTCACCTATATGAAGGAGAAGTTTTCTGTTTTCTATCCTAAAACTTTTGCTTTTACCCGCCGCTTACAATGGGCAGCAAAATCACATGGTCTCCATGTTTAAGCTTGGTTGCGATGCCCTCCAATTGATTTAGCAGATAACCGTTAACAGTGATTATGTAGTTTGCTTTTACATCTGCTTCTTTAGGCTCATAAACAGCCTTTTTGAAAGGCTCCCCATATCTTTCAGAAAGTATGTTAAGCAGATCTGCTACAGAGGCTTCCTCTTTTACTTCGATTTCCTCCTCTCTTTGACTTCCAATTATGTTTCTTATATGGCCAAGATACTCTACTTTAACCCTCAAAAGGGGAAACCTCCGAAGGGTCAATCTCTATTATAGTTTAGATTTAGCCTTGCTATTTATCTTGTTCGTTTCCCTTTGCTGATAATTCTTTTATTCTCCCCGAACAGTCTAGTTTTTAGGTGGCTTCAAAGTGTTTGACACTAAAAAGCTTGAAGAAATCAGGAAGTCTAAAGAAAAATGGGAGAAGGTAACGGTAACCAAGAGTCTTGAAAGGATGCCTGAAAGAACCAGCGAATTTTCCACAAGCTCTGATATTCCAATCTCTCGTGTTTATACGCCCCTTGACATCGACGGTTTCGATTATTTGCGGGATTTGGGGTTTCCAGGCGAATACCCCTTCACTCGCGGAGTTTATCCCACCATGTACAGGGCGCGATTTTGGACTATGAGGCAGTATGCTGGTTTTGGAACTGCTGAGCAGACGAACCAGCGTTTCAAATATTTGTTAGAGCAGGGTCAGATGGGTTTGAGTGTGGCTTTTGATTTTCCAACTCAAGTGGGTTATGATTGTGACCATCCTATGGCGAAGGGTGAAGTGGGCAAGGTAGGCGTGAGCTCAAGCACTTTGCGGGACATGGAAATCCTTTTTGACGGGATACCCCTAGACAAGGTTACCACTTCTATGACCATTAATGCGCCCGCCATGGTTTTGCTTGCGATGTATATCACTGTGGGAAACAAACAAGGCGTTGACCAGTTTAAGCTTGGAGGAACAGTTCAAAACGACGTTTTAAAGGAGTATGTGGCGCGGGGCATGTATATTTTTCCACCTAAACCTTCCATGAAGCTTGTCACCGACATTTTCGAATATTGTTCTAAGCATATGCCTAAATGGAACACTATAAGCATAAGCGGTTACCACATCCGAGAGGCTGGCGCCACTGCCGTGCAGGAAGTTGCCTTCACTCTTGCCAATGCCATCGCGTATGTGCAGGCTGCCGTTAACAGAGGCTTGGATTTAGACCAGTTTGCAGGTAGGCTTTCTTTCTTTTTTGCTTCTCACAGCAACTTTTTTGAGGAAATTGCCAAATTCAGAGCTGCTCGAAGATTGTGGGCGCGGATTATGCGGGAACGTTTCGGCGCGAAAAAACCTTCTTCTTGGATGCTGCGTTTCCACACTCAGACTTCTGGGGTTTCCCTTACCGCCCAGCAGCCCTACAATAACATTGTGCGGGTAGCCTTGCAAGCGTTAGCAGCCGTTTTGGGTGGAACCCAGTCTTTGCACACAAACTCTTTTGATGAAGCTTATGCTTTGCCAAGCAGAGAGGCTGTTACTGTGGCGCTTCGAACTCAGCAGATAATTGCATATGAAAGTGGGGTTGCAGATACTGTGGATCCGCTTGCGGGTTCTTATTATATTGAGTATTTGACTGGAGAGATTGAAGAGGGAGCGTTGAAATATATAGAGCAAATTGACGCTATGGGCGGGGCTGTGGCAGCCATTGAAAAGGGCTTTATACAAAAAGAAATCACGGAGAGTGCATATCGCTTCCAGAAGGCTGTAGAGTCTAAAAAGCAGATAATCGTGGGAGTGAATGAATTTGTTTCTGAAGAGAAGGTTCCGATAAAAATTTTGCGGATAGACCCTGAAATAGAGAGGACACTTGTTGAACGCTTGAATCAGATTAAAAGGCAGAGAAACCAAGCAAAAGTTAGGGAAGCCCTAGATAAACTGCGAAAAGCTGCGGAAAGGGAAGATGTTAATCTTATGCCTTTCGTGATTGAGGCGGTTAAGGAGTATACGACTTTAGGGGAGATCTGCGATACTTTACGAGAAGTTTTTGGCGAGTATAAGCCTCCGTCCATATTCTAATCTATTAGGAAAAGGGGTTCTCCTTCGCTTACTGAGGAGCCTTCAGAAACGTAAATTTCGCGGATGGTTCCGGATTTTGAGGCTGTGATTTCGTTTTCCATTTTCATCGCTTCTAATATGCAGACAATTTGTCCAGCTTTTACAGCGTCGCCCTTTTTCACTTTGATTGAGAGGATTTTTCCTGTCATAGGTGCGGTTACAGTGCCTTCCGCGATTGGTTGTTGAGTGCTTGTTAGTTTTCTTGTGGGCATAGTGACGGTTGGCTCATAAGCTTTTACAATGGCTTTTCTTGTTGGTGTTTTTATTTCCGCTTTGAACGTTGCCTCTTCAACTTTTACTGGTAAGATTTTTTCTTTTTCAATTTTCGGAAGCTTAAGGGCATACGCTTTTTCACCTATTTTTATTGAGAAGACGCCTTCTTCTAAGTCCAGTTTGTCCTTTGGGAGTTCTGCCTTTACCGCTTTCCCGTTTATTTTAACTGCGAAAACATTTTCTCCGGTTTTTGTAAGCTCTATTTTGTGCGGCTTTCCGTCAATGAAGATTTCATAAACTGGCAATTTCCTTACACCATTTTATTCGGTTAGGCTTTGTCTTCCAGCTAAAACCCATGGAGAAACCGTTCCTTTTGTTCTCGAGGGAATTAAAGCCCTTATTCCGCGAGAACTTGCGAGATAAGCGGCAATGGCAACTGAAACAGCAGCAACTTCTTCCAGCTCCGCCACTC
>CBETPM010000071.1:0-5183 GCA_965538135.1 Candidatus Bathyarchaeota archaeon | reverse complement strand
CATATGATTATCTACTGCCAGATGGATCTACTGAAAGGCTTAGGGAAAATCTTCGCATGATGGAAGAATGGATAAAACAATTGTACGAAACCATAAACCGCGAAGAACTAAACGACGAGCATAAAATAGACTGGGAAGTAATTGAAAAGGCCTATGAAATGTGGAAATTCGACTTCTTTGAGCTGCGAACACATGAGCTGAACCCGGACGCTTTTGAAATGCTTGGCGGATTAGTTTTCATAATGTTCACAAGAAATTATGCACCTTTAGAAAAGAGAATTGACGCCATTGCAGCACGACTTGAGAAAACACCAAGATTTCTACAAGAGTTTCGTTCCAGATTTGAAAATTCGCAACCCGTAAAACTTTGGACTGAAATAGCCATCGAAAAAGCTCAAAATATGAGCGGACTGTTCCATTTCATACTTGCCATGACAAAGGGAAAAGTTCCAAACAATGTTTATGAAAGACTAGCAAAAGCTGTCCAGAATCTTCAACCCGCTCTAAAAACGCATATGGAATGGCTGCAAGGCTTACTTCCAAAATCAAAGGAGGAGTGGGCTATAGGTAAAGAAAAATTTGAAAAACTTCTAAAACTCCGAGAATTAGGCTTAAACTCAGACGAAATTTACCAGTTAGGCGTCAAATACCTGACAGAATTAAAAGCTGAAAGAGAAAAACTGGCACAGCAAATAGCTTCTGGAAAAAGTGTTGAAGAAGTTTTTAAGCAAATAGAAAGTAATGCGCCCAAAACCTTCGAAGAAGCTTTAGAATTTACAAGAAAAACTATGGAAGAAGCGAAAAGGTTTGTGCAAGAGAAAAACATTGCAACAGTATACCCAGAGGATGTGCTATTAGTGGAAGAGACACCAGCTTTTCTCGCTCCAGTTATACCCTTCGCCGCTTTGATGATGCCAGCTAAATTTGACAAGCCACAAATAGGCATATACATAGTTACAAGACCAAGGGACCCGGCCAACCTAGGTAAACACTTAAACTATCATTCTATAAAAAACACGGCTGTTCATGAAGCGTTTCCTGGACATTTTCTGCAAGGAGCAATTTCCAATCGTGGAAGTTTTGTTCGTTTGCTGGCTGAGGGAACGGAAACGGTTGAAGGCTGGGCGCACTATTGTGAAGAATTGATGAGAGAAAAAGGTTTCATAACAGATTTGGAGACCCGCTTTATACAAGTTAATGATATGATTTGGCGAGCTGTCCGAATAATTGTAGATGTTAAGCTTTCGAGGGGAGAAATGAGCTTTGATGAAGCTGTTGATATGCTGGTGAGAGAAGCTGGCATGTCTAGAGAAGCTGCTGTAGCTGAAGTAAAACGGTATACTCAGACGCCTGGTTATCCGCTTTCTTATCTGCTGGGAAAACATCTTATACTAAAGTTGAAAGAAGAAGTAAAGCAGAAAATGGGTGAAAAGTTCGACGAAAAATTCTTCCATGACACCATAACCGCTAACGGTTATCTGCCAATTTCAATGCTGCGTAAAATCTTTACCAAAAATAAGTAAGCTCTAACCTTTTCTTTCTTTTTCTTGCTCGTGAACCAGAAATGTTACTATTAATAGCTCTGGAATAAGCAGTCCAAGGGTTACATAAAACGGTAGTTGTTGAAGGACATTTACATATAGATAATTGCCTAAAAGCATTCCTAAACCAGCAAAAATGTAACTGACAAAGTTTCTGAAACCAACAACTTTGCCCCTATTCTCTGGAGGAATAAGGTCCGTGAAAAGCGCCATGGCTGAAGACATTACCAGCAGTTGTCCAATTGCAAACAGAGACATGGCAACCATTAGCATGGGTAAGTTGCCAATTACAAAGATCAGGCTGGCTGAACCGAAGACGAGTAAGCCTAAGGTCAGTGGGATTTTTCTTCCAATCTTGTCAACAACCTTGCCAATTGGTATAGACGCGACGATAAGCGTTATTAAGAGGGGGATGTAGACGAGCCACCATTGTTCTTCTGGTATTCCAAGAACGTCTCTGGCATAAATGGCGTTTATCACGTTAGTAAGCGTCATTCCAAACATTAAGAGTGTTTGAATTAAAAATAGCCAAAAGGCTGAACTTGGAACGCGTTTCCAAACTTTGAAGCTTTCTTTTATAGCCTGTGGATAAGCTGAAATAAAGTATCTGAATCGAATAGGCTCCTTATTTACTATGGTGGTCTCTTTCAGCTTAAGTCTCCAAAGAGCAGCGATAAGGAATAGAATTGTCACAATCGTGTAGATTATCCGCATACTTGTCACCAGTCCAAACTGCAGCAGAAGTAAACCAGCAATTATGGGTCCAGGCGTGTTAAATGTACCGTGAATTAGCTGTATTATGGAGGAGCCCATTCCTCTTCGTTCTGGAGGAAGCGAATCTTGCACCATGGCGAACAAGGCGGGCTGATATATTAGGCATAGGCTGTTTACAATGGTTCCTATTAGTATGAAGTGCCATGTGGGCGCCAAGGCGAAGAAAAGGTTTGACAAAGCCATAATGAAGGTCATGGTTGTTATTAGCCATCGTCTACCATACTTGTCTGCTAAGTAGCCGCCTGGAAAAGCGACAATTGCCATGCAAATCCAGTTAGCCAGCCCTATTATTCCTAGGGCTAAGCCTGTTCCGCCTAGGGCTTGGACATAATACTGGAAGTTGGGAACGGGCATTTCCATGGCTAGGTCCATTATTATCCAGCTTATCACTAAGATTCGGTAGTTGCCGCTTATGAATGAGAATTCCCTTCTTAGAATTTCGCCTATAAACGAAAGCGCATGCTTTATTCTCTCACTTATCCCCATGAAATTCACTTTTAATGAACCACTTCAACCATTGGATATAAGATTTAACCCGATTTTCAAGCATTTTGACAATTAACTTTTCCAATAAAGGCTTAATAATGGCTTTTTAAGTGTTTAAAATGTTCGCCATTCGAAGTGATATTATATGGTTGATGTCTGGCTTCCCTATGGCAAAACAGAAGTTTGCGTAAGAGTCCCTACAAAAAATTTTCTCGGTTCCATAGAACCTAACGAGAAGGAAGGCGTGCCGGATGCAATTTCGGAAATTAAGAGGGCGTTAAATGAGCCTGTAGGCTCTAAGAGGCTTAATGAAATTGTTAAGCCAGAAGATAAAGTTGCCATCGTAGTTGATGATGCCACAAGACCTGCGCCAAGCCACCTTATGGTTCCGCCTTTACTTGAAGAGTTGAATAATGTCGGGGTTAAAGATGAAAATGTAACGGTTATTTTTGGTTGTGGAACCCATAAGGCTGTAACTAGTGAGGAAGCTGTAAAATTGCTTGGTGAAGAGGTTTTAAATCGTGTTAAAACCGTGAGTCATGACTGTAAAGCTTCCGACCTTATTTATATCGGTAAAACCCGAAAGCATGGAACAAAGGTTTATTTGAACCGTGTTTTTGCAGAGGCGAATGTGAAGATTTTAACTGGCGATATTGGTTTTCACTATTATGCGGGTTATGGCGGAGGAAGAAAAAGTGTTTTGCCGGGGGTTTCTGGAGAAGAAACTATAAAGCAGAATCACGCGATGCTTCTTCATCCTGACGCGAAAACTGGAGTTTTGGATGGTAATCCTGTTCACGAAGATATGGTTGAGGCTGCGAGACTCGCTAAAGCGGATTTTATTTTAAACGTTGTAATAAACAGTAAGAAGGAAGTTGTGAAGGCTTTCGCTGGAGACGTGGAACAAGCCTTCTACGAAGGAGTCAAGCTTGTTGACGAGATGTACCGAATACCCGTTGACCGTAAAGCCGACATAGCTGTGGTAAGTCCAGGCGGTCATCCCGCTGATGTTAACCTTTTCCAAGCCTATAAGGGCGTTGACAATGCTCTTAAAATTGTTAAGCGGGGCGGCGTCATAGTGCTGGTGGCAGAATGTCCAGAAGGGCATGGAAACCAGGTTTTTTACGATTGGATGATTAAGTTTAAGGACTTGAAGGCGGTTGAGCGGGAGATTAAACGGAATTTTGTTCTCGGTGGACACAAAGCTTATTATCTTATGAAAGCTTTGCAGAAAGTTCAAATTTTCATTGTTTCAGCCATGCCCGACTATTACGCCACAAACATTTTTAAACTGAAAACTGCAAGGGCGGTGAATGACGCCTTAAACGAAGCCTTCAACATTGTAGGAAAAAAAGCTAAGGTCTGGGTTATGCCCTACGGAAACTTCACGTTGCCAGAGGTTAAAGCAAGCGAGGAATAGGAAAAGTAATTAACCTTTTTATAATTATGCAGTAAAGCAAATGGAGAATAGAAAGTTGCAGGAAATCTTTAAGCTGCGGAAGTTCGAGATTGGCGACTTGCAGAAAGTCATGCACATAAACCGTACATGTCTGCCGGAAAACTACTCCGACTACTTTTTCATTGACCTATACCGTAGATTTCCAGAAACTTTCATAGTTGCAGAACATGACCGCGAAATAGTGGGCTACATAATGTGTCGCATTGAGCTAGGCTTGTCAAACTTCGGCTTCAGCGGCTTAATCAAAAAGGGACATATCGTTTCAGTTGCAGTAGTACCCAAATACCGGCGGAAGGGCATAGGCGTGGCCTTAATCAACAGAGCCATGGAAGGAATGAAACTTTACAATGCAAAACAGTGTTTCCTAGAAGTTAGAATAACTAACACTCCCGCTATTAATCTTTACAAGAAGCTTGGATTTCAAGTAACTAGAACAATTCATGGCTATTATGCGGATGGCGAGGATGCTTACGTGATGAGTAAGAAGCTTTAATACAAATGGCGCTAATATAGTAATATTTCCTTTTAGAGGAAATAAGAGTCAAACCCGTCTTGTTTAAGGGGTTTCTCAAAAGCATAACTTCAAGTGAAAACGTCATGTTTTCAGATAAAATTAGAATAAGCTTCCATTCAAGTAAACTTTTAGAAATTTCAAAAAAGCACAAAAGCTTTTATGAAAAATACTCCTCAGTGGTCTCTAAAATCTTAAAGAAGCCATCTTTTCAAAATTTTATGAAATGGCTGCTTAGAAAGGAGAGCATAGACGCAGATTCTGTTGAAAAAATTCATGTTATGGTTCTTCCTTTTCGAAAGGAAAATGGTAAATTTCTTGCTGGAAAATATGTCAAAAACGAAATTTGCATATATCCAAAAAGACTGAGATTCTGTAGAAAACTTATGGAAAAGCACGGGAAAAGGAAAGT
>CBETPM010000070.1:0-5203 GCA_965538135.1 Candidatus Bathyarchaeota archaeon | reverse complement strand
TCGGTAGAGCTCGTTGCCTCCTTCCATTTTTGAGAACAGTTCTTTTTCAGCTTTTAGTATGCGTCCCACAGCTTGATATGTTTGTCTCCATTCCAGTTCTTTCCACATCATGCGATAGTTTTTCAGTTCAATCCATGCCCTAAAAACGAGAACTGCGAACATTCCTAGGGTTAATATGAGGTTTAGTATGTAAATTTCTATTATGTCCGTGTTCTGCACCTCCGTCCTTTTCGAATGCTTAGTTTATTAGGCAATAGGCATTTAAATGGCTATGTAAAGGTATAAAAGGGGAAGCTATGAGCGAGTTGATTTCGCCTATCGCCTACCAAATTGGTGTGGGTGGTGTAGGCGGTTTCATAGTTGGGTATGCAGTTAAAAAAATCAGCAAGTTGGTGATGATTTTATTGGGTTTAGCGATAATTGTGCTTCTTTATCTTGGAGCAAGCCAAATACTCAGCATAAACTATGGTAAATTATGGGAGGCGCTTTCCAACTTTTTCGTTTTCTTAGGAGAAACAGTTTCTTGGTTTGCTGGTTTAATTGTTTCTGTAATGCCTTTTATGGGAAGTTTTATAGCGGGATTTCTGCTGGGCTTTAGGTTTGGATAGCAATACACTTTAAATTTGTGTAGTTCTCTTATCCTTTGAACATGTAAAATAATGGCTATTGGAGCGCTTAGATTTGAAGAAAAGGTTTCCAGTAGAGGAGTACAGCCTTCCCTTTTTTAAAGAAGCAGGGTACGTTAGGAAGTTATGTCCCAAATGCGGCGAGTATTTTTGGACGCAGAATCCGGAACAGGAGACTTGTGGAGAAGCCACAGCGGATGGTTGCGCCTTTTACACTTTCATAAATAATTCGCCTACAAAGAGGAGTTATACGTTCCGAGAGATGAGAGAGCTTTTTCTCTCCTTTTTCGAAAAGCGGGGACATAAGCGCATAAAACCCTATCCGGTGGTAGCCAGATGGAGAGATGACATCTACTTAACCCACGCGAGCATAATTGACTTTCAGCCCTACGTAACAGAAGGAATTGCTCCACCACCAGCAAACCCCCTTGTAATTGCACAGCCATGTATAAGAATGGTGGACATAGCCAACACTGGACCAACCTTTGGTAGACATTTAACAATTTTTGAGATGGGAGGCCATCACGCCTTTAACTATCCAGACAAGGAGGTTTATTGGAAAGACCAAACTGTAAGGTATCATCACGAGTTTATAACTCAAGAGTTGGGTGTGAAGTCTGAAGAGGTGGTTTACAAGGAAGATGTTTGGATTGGCGGGGGAAACGCTGGTCCCGACGTGGAGTGTATTGTTCGCGGTTTAGAAGTTGCCACATTAGTGTTTATGCAGTTCAAAGTTGTTGACGACAAATTTGTTAAACTCCCCATAAGAACCGTCGATACGGGCTATGGCATAGACCGTTACACTTGGCTTTCTCAAGGAGTGCCCAGCGCCTTTCAAGCTGTTTACAAGGATGTTTTGGATAAGATATTCAGAATGGCTGGAATAAACAAAATAGATGATAAGCTTTTGACTAGGGTGGCGAAATTTTCTGGTCTGGTTAGCTTGGATAAGACTGCGAACAGACTGGAAGTTCGAAGTAAAATAGCCAAGCTAGTTGACATGGACGTAAACGAACTGGACAATTTTCTTGTACCTATCGAAAATGCTTTTGCGGTGGCTGACCACACCAAATGCTTAAGCTTCATTCTTTCTGAAGGTGTTGTTCCCTCAAACATTAAAGAGGGGTATTTGGCTAGGCTTCTCTTTCGAAGAATTTATCGCCTACTAAGAATGTTGGGCATTTCAGACAAGCTCTATGATATTATGGATTTGCAGATTAACTTCTGGTCTAAAGACTATCCACACTTGGCAGAGATGCACAACGAAATCATGGAAATACTCAAAGTTGAAGAGGAAAAATTTGAAGACACGATAAGAAGAGGGGAAGGGCTTGTTAAACGGATTTCCAACGAGTTAAAAGCAAAAAAAACCGGAGAAATTCCGGTGGAAACCTTAACAGAGCTTTATGATTCTCATGGGCTTCCACCAGAAATCGTTAAAGAAGTTGCGGAGAAAGAAGAGTTGAAAGTGGAGGTTCCTGAAAACTTCTATGCTTTAGTCACCCAAAAACATATGCAAACACAAAAGTCAACAGAAAAAGAAACCACACCAGAAAAATGGTTAGAGACTGCTGTTGCGAATCTTCCGGAAACCGAACCGTTATATTATAAAGACCAGTATATGCGAGAGTTTGAAGCAAAAACCCTTAAAGTAATAAAAAACGAGTTTGTAGTTCTTGACAAAACATGCTTTTACCCGGAAGGTGGTGGACAACCCGCAGACACTGGCTACCTCTTTTTCGACGGAAACAAAGTTAAAGTTGTAGACGTAAAGAAAGTTGGCAGAGTAATAGTTCATAAAATAAAAGGTGCTAACACTCCAGAAGAAGGCAGCAAAGTTAAAGGAATTATCAACTGGAAAAAACGTTACAGCCTCATGAAAGCCCACACCGCAACCCACCTAATTAACGGAGCAGCCAGAAGAGTCCTCGGACAGCATGTCTGGCAGTTTGGAACCCAAAAAGGAATAGAAGCCACAAGACTAGACATCTCCCACTATAAAAGACTCACTCAAGAAGAGATACACAAAATAGAAACTCTCGCAAACGAAGCTATTCTAAAGAATATGCCCGTGGAAGCCAAATGGATGCCTAGAAACGAAGCAGAAAACCTCTACGGATTCAGACTTTATCAAGGCGGAGCAGTTCCCGGCAAGGAAATCCGGGTAGTAAAAACAGGAGACTGGGATGTTGAAGCTTGCGGGGGAACCCACCTAAAAAGCACTGGCGAAATAGGCTTCATAAAAATAATACATTCAGAAAGGGTTCAAGACGGTGTTGAAAGACTAGTTTACTCTGTGGGTCTTTCAGCCTTAAAAGCTGTCCAGCAAAATGAAAAACTATTGTGGAAACTTTCAGAAATCTTAAACTCGCCGGTTGAAAAACTGGATAAAACTGCGGAAAAACTTATCAAAGAACTGAAAGAGGCGAAAGCAGAGAAGAAAAGGCTAATTAAAGAACTAGCCCAAAGAGAAAGCATCGCGGTAAGCGCCAAAGCAAAGACAGAAAAAATCAGAGAAATAAACGGTGTCAAAATTGTGAAACGCGATTTCCAAGAAGACATCAACGTTAACCGAATGGTGCAAACAGCCAACGAAATAATCAAAAGAGACAACGCCACAGTCGCCGTATTTTACGGAACAAACGGAAAAAGCGCGAGAATAATGGTTATGGCAGGAAAAAAGGCTGTGAAAAAAGGAGGAAACGCCAACAAGATAGCCCACGAAGCATCAGCAATCCTTGGCGGCGGCGGAGGAGGAAAACCCAACTTCGCCCAAGGCGGCGGGACACAAGTAGAAAGGTTGACAGAAGCTGTGGAAAAAGCAGAAAGACTATTAGAAAAACAGTTAAAAAATAGTTGAAGAAAGCCTTAAAAATACAATTTGCATTATTGCTATAAAACCCTTTACAACGGAGAACTGAAAATGGTAAACGAAGGAAAAGGAAACCTATTCAGAAGAAAAGATGGAAAATACTTGATTTATGTCCCTGTAGACTTAGCTGAAGACAGCATGTTCCCGTTCAAAGACTTCAAAAAAACAAAAAGAGGCGCCGAATCCATACCAGTGAAAATAAGCTTCAAAATCGGAGACAACAAACTAATAATAGAAAAGTGGCAAGAACCCCAAGAAAAATAATTGCAAAATTCTAGACACTCTTCAATTTTCACTTTTGCAGAAAATACTAGAGGGGGTATCCATTTTAGGCTTGCTGAAAAGCCAAAATTGACATCTACCAAAAAGCACACATAGGAAAAATTAGTAAAGGTTTAAAGCAAGTTCATCATAGAATATACGCGGTGTTAAATGTGAGGGACTACGTTCTCCACCAATAAAGACAAAACCTTTAATACCCCACAAACAAGTTCAGAAAAGTTTATGGATTTTTTAAAAAAAATCGAGGAAAAATGGCAGAAACGCTGGGAAAAAGCAAAAATCTTTGAAGCTGACCCAAACCCCAAGAAACCAAAATATTTTATAACAGTGGCTTATCCCTACCCCAACTCACCCCAACACATAGGACACGCAAGAACATACACAATGGCAGATGTGCACGCCCGCTACATCAGAATGCGCGGCTACAACGTCTTATTGCCCATGGCATTCCACTACACAGGCACCCCCGTTTTAGCCATGTCAAAACGCCTAGCAGAAAACGACGAGGACCTCATAAATGACTTTGTAAACGTCTATAAAGTTCCAAAAGAAAAACTAGAAGAATTCACAGATCCCCTCACCATGGCGAAATACTTCCACAAAGAAATAAAGCAAGGAATGAAAAGAATAGGCTTCTCCATAGACTGGCGACGCGAATTTACAACCATAGACCCAAACTACAGCCGATTCATAGAATGGCAATTCGAAAAACTTCGCCAAAAAGGCTACATAACACGAGGAAGCCACCCCGTGGGATGGTGTCCAAAAGATGGAAACCCCGTGGGACAACATGACACCATAGGCGATATAGAACCAGAAATAGGCGAATTCACGCTAATAAAATTCAAACAAGACACCATTGTTTTTCCAACAGCCACTTTACGTCCAGAAACAGTCTTCGGAGTAACAAACCTATGGATAAACCCCAAAGCCACATATGTAAAAGCCAAAGTAGACAACGAAGAATGGATCATTAGCCAAGAAAGCATAGAAAAACTCCTACACCAAAACCGAAAAGTCCATGTGCTAGAAACTTTTCAAGGAAAAAAGCTTGTAGGAACGATTGTAGAAAATCCTGCAACAAAAACAAAAATAATAGTTTTACCAGCAGACTTCGTCGACCCTAAAAATGCTACAGGCGTAGTAATGTCCGTTCCTGGGCATGCTCCCTACGATTATATAGCATTAGAAAACATCAAAAAGGAACATGTAGTGAAACTAAAGAAATATGGATTGAAACCGGAAAAAATAGGGCAACTCCAGCCCATCTCTCTAATCACTGTTCCAGGATATTCTGAAATTCCAGCAGCAGACGCGGTTAAGAAAAAGAAAATAACAAAACAGACAGACCCAAAACTAGAAGATGCCACAAAAGAGGTTTACAGACACGAATTCCACAACGGCAAAATGAAAGAAAACACTG
>CBETPM010000069.1:0-5239 GCA_965538135.1 Candidatus Bathyarchaeota archaeon | reverse complement strand
TCCCAGAAACGTTAAAAACATGGACTGCAGCAGGTTTTTCAGCAATTTTTGTTATTGATGCTATAGCTGTCCGAACATTTTCAACAGCCGTATGCACCACGCGTATCACAGCAAATCTTTTTTCAGCATCATAATCAATCAAAACCAAACCAATTTTGCTTGCACCATACTCCCCATAAAGCTTTAAAACCGCATTCCAAAGCGCATTCATCAACTCTTTCGAACTAAAAGCTTCTTCTGAGTCTATTTTTAAGGCTAGATAGCGTCTGCGCTCTTTTTTCAGCAATCTTTTCCTCTCCTAATAATACGTATCCCAGGCGCAACAAAATTTGGACTGAGTTTTTTCCTATTCCTTTTAACAATTGTCACCGGATTTTTTGAAACTGCTTCTATGGCTGACGTTTCTTTTAGGTCAAAGAGAGATGCTAAGGCTGCAAGTTCTCTTGGTTTCCGCATAAGCAGTTCGCCTGAGACTCCGCTTGAAACGATTATTGGCACGCGAAACTTTTGGGCAATTGCCACCTCTTTCCGCAAACTTGACATAAGCCTTATTCTTCCAGCTCCTTCAATCACAATTAAAGGTTTTACATCTATTTCAAAAGCAGCTAAGCCGCTAGAAGCTAGTTCGGCTTCTGCCTTGTCAAAGAATCTCCCACGAAAGTTTATAGCTGGAAAGTTTAATAAATCTACTCTCCGGTCTTTTGCTGCTTGTCTTGCCACCTGTTTTGTTTCACACAACACAGCAATTATTTCAAATCTTCGCCTGAGCCGCCTTAAACTGGCAATTAGTTCTCGCGGTGTTCGGGGTTTTAAGTCTATACGAGAAGCAAACTCTATGCCCGTTTCTTCACAAAGATTTCTCAGCCAACTAACCTTTTCTTCTGTAAGGCTTAATGGTACAGGAATGGCTATTAAACGGTATCCAAGAGCGGCGGCCTTTCTTACCATAATAGCGGTTCGCTCTTTATCCTTTAAATTTGGGCATAAGTGCAAATCGGCATAGATTCTTTTCATGCAAGTAACCCAAAATTTCTGCATATTTTCACGATTTCTTCTGTATTAGATTTTCTGAAGTGTATGCGAAAGTGTATAGGGTCTTCATGATGAAGTTTAACCTTATTTAGGTAGGCAGACTGCTTGTCAAGCCTTATGTAAAGGTTTCCCCTATCTAGATGTTGCTTAATCTCGTTACTCAGCAATTCCTTATCCAGAAAAGTTAAATTTGAGGCTAACTTTTCAAAAACTTTGCTTACCTCGTCTTTTTCTTTAATTTTTGTTTCGAAAAGAGTTATGGAGTTCCCGTAATGTCCTGTTAGTTTGGTTTGTTTGAAAACAATTTTGTCTATTAATTCTGTTGGAAGAATGTGTCGAACCGCTGTTAAAACTTTTTCCGCATTTTCGGTTGCGTGGGCAAAGACGCGTATGTCAATGTAAGCTATTGAGCTTTTAGAAGGAGACAAAACGGCATCACACAATTAAATTTAATATTCTTTCAGCTTTTAGATTTTCTTCTCTTCTTACTGGTTGATAATTTTTTTCCTTCCAAGAATTTTTTAATCGCTGCAGCATTTTCTTTATACGCTGTTTTCCTTCTCAAATCTATTGGAATTTTGAGCTTTAAAGCTTCTTTTAAGCTTAAACCAGCTTCTCTAACCTCTCCCCTACTAAAACCCCTTCCGTAACGCTGCTTTCCACCTTTTCGAAAGACAAGAGGTTTTACGCTTGTCATGTCTGCTAGTTTTCTCCTCTAGCTGCCTTTTTACTTGGTCTAGCTTTCTCTGCTCCCCGCCCTTTATTTCTCAAGCCTCTAACTTTTTTGCCCGCGCTCGTTAAACCTCTAAAAACTCTTCTGCTGTGTTGATTTTCACATATCCAATTGATGTCTTTATCCGCCTTTATTGCCGAATGATTCGGGTCCACCATCACAACCTCAAACCATTTGAAGCGTCCGTCTTCGCCAACCCAGTAGGAATTCAAAACCTCAAGGTTTGGAAACCTTCGAGCTGCTCTTTCCTCCGCTATAAGCCTCAGGCTTTTTGCAGGCTTAAACTTTTTAACACCCATCCTTTTTGGTCTTCTGCCAGCTCTTGGTCGCTGTTTTCTCAAACCTCCACGTCTAACGCGAACACGAACCATGATAAAACCTTGTTTTGCCTTATACCCCAACTTTCTCGCTCTGTCAATTCTTGTGGGTTTTTCTATTCGAACTATGGCAGGCTGTCTACGCCACCGAATCAACCTTTGCTGCATTAACTCGTCTACGTAGGATTTCTCGGGTTTTGACCAAGCTTCAGCTATATACTTGTATGCCATTTTTCCACCTCACTTCTAGTTTACGGTTCAGCCTTAAGAGGCTACATCCCAGCGGAGTTTCATCCGCCAACGGCTTTGATTCATAGCAACATGCAACAAAATAAACTTTTCCAGAGCTACTTTATTTGTTTTCAAGCTTTGCTTCTCGAATAAGGAAATAGCCGCTTTGATTTTTCCAAATCTTTTCTGCCTCAACAACTTTTATACTCTTATAAAAGAAGGACGCGTCCAAAACAAGCGTCTCGTATTCTCCTCCTTCACCCACAAGGGAAACACTGTGACGCCTGTTAAGTTCAATCAAATCTTCAACAGCCCTTTTATCAATTTTTCTTCCAAGCCATTCTCGGTTGAAGCCATATGCGCAAACAGCTGTGATAATAGCTTCGAATTTTAAATTTAAAATTTCTTCTAACAATCTTATAGGGCTTTCTTGCCAGAGCGGACAAATACACTTTAGATCTAAATCCTTACAGATTTTCTCTATTCGCGATTTCTGATAGTCAGAGGCAACCGCCCCACAAACTATGCCTTCAATGTTAAGCTTTCCAACTAAACTTTTAAGGTCATCAATCTCTTCCTCTTTCTTTCCAGAAGTTTCAGCCTTCACCAAGGGAATATTCACAGCTTCTGCAAATAGATCCATCAAATGGATGTTCGGGTAATGAAACATCCAGCTGTCTTCTCTTAGGGGAATCATACTCACCAAATATGCGACATTGTAACCTTCAGTTAAAACTCTGTAAAGCGCTAGAGTCGAATCCTTTCCACCTGTGGCTAGAACTGCTACACGCACAAACTTTACACTTCTAAGCTTTGCTACTCATAACCTTTGACTTTGCTTCCTTGAATAAAGCTTCCGTTTTTGTCTGCCATTCCTTAAACTCTTCAGGAGCTTTAGGATAATTTTGATAGTGGGCTTTAACCTCTCTCATAAAATTAACAGCTAATCTAAGCCTGTTTAAGAAACGAACTCTTTTTAGCCCTCTGAAAACTCGTTTAGCGGTTTCGGTTATATTCAAGTGAAAATCTTTTCCTAAACCAGCCTTTAAAACATCTTCTTCTGTCAGAAGTTTGTATTTCATTCCATAGCTTAGGTCTTCGTTGCGGCTATTTAAGAGCAGCAAACGAAAAACGTCGAGTGTAGCCTGTTTTAAACCATACATTTCCATGTACTTGACATTGTAAGGCCATAAGGATTTTTGACTCACATCACCCTTCTCTAAGGCTTCTACCACTGTTTTTCCAGCAAGATAACCGCTTAGCATTGAGGGACCTATCCCGCCACCATGAATTGGATTCACAAGACATGCCGCATCACCCAGAATTGCTACGCCATTTCCAACCATATTGTCTAAAGGGCTACGGGTAGGGTCATACCACGCCCCACCACTAAGCAGAAGGGAACCCTGGAAAAGGGGCTTTTTCAGAATATGCTCATAAAATTGTTTTTTAGGGTTCGGGAAATTGCCCCTCATACAAACTCCTAAGCCAGCGTTAACCCTTGCACCGCCTTTCGGAAAAATCCATGTGTAGCCTCCAGGTGTTACCTTTTGGTCTAAATAGATTTCGCAATAGTTTGTTTCGTTGGTTTCTTGTTTAAGTTGCCTTATCTCACGGTAGCATGCTTCTACATCCCCCTTTGAAATCTCTCTTTGTATCATCATATCGTCTGGTAGCTTACGTCTAATTACAGCTAAAAATCCACTAGCATCCAAAACCATTTTGGCTTTTAACTGAAACTTTTCATTTTTTTCCTGGTTTTTAACTGAAACACCAGTTACAAATCCTTTCTCAATTATCGGTGATAAGCATAATGTGGAATCATATAAAACTGCGCCTTTGTCAAGAGCCTTTCTCAAAAGCCACTGTCCAAAAAGGTGTCTATTCAATAAATAGCCGACAAAATCTTCATGAGCAATAGAGAAAACCGTTTTCAAATCCGGAGAAAAAATTTTGATACCTTCAATTCTTTTTTCTAATTCGCCGCCTTGAGGCTTTTCGAGACCCAAAGTTTTCAAATGGTGTTCTCCGAGGGCGTCTCCACAAATTTTTTCTCCTATCTCTTCTTTTCTTTTCCTTTCGATAAGGCATACTTTTAAGCCTGCTTCAGCTGTTGTTTTTGCGGCTAGACACCCCGCGGTTCCAGCTCCAACAACCACAACATCAAATTTTTCCAATTCCTTAACCTCTGCTGTTAAAGCTTTAGTTTTTACTTCAATCCGTTATAATTCATAACTTTTACTGAATTCTCTTCAAAAACTCTTTGTTTACTGGCAAGACTATATCTGTTGTCTCTTTTTGTGTGGCGAAAACCATGCAGGTTAATGTCTTTTCTATTCCTTTAACAGTTCGCAACTTGTCTATTACAAATTTTCCGATAGCGTTGACATCTTTTTCTCTAACTTTTATCAAAATATCCCAGTCTCCGGAAATTATATGAACTTCCTGAACTTCAGGAAACTTGGCAATTTGTTCAGCAATGACTCTCTGAGAAAGAAAAGTTTCGCCGTCTCTATAAGAAAAGGATGCTAAAACAAAAGCCGTTGCCCCAGCATCCAACTTTTCCGCATCAAGAACAACTTTGTAACTTCTTATTATATTTTGTTTTTCCATACGTTTTATTTTGGCGAAAACCGTTGTTATTGGCGAGTTAATTATTTTGGCGATTTCCCGGGCGGTCATTTTACAGTTTTTCTGTAACAGGTATAAAATTGCAAGGTCTTTCTCGTCCAACTCAGCTAACATATTGTAAATTTTATACTATGATGCTTAAAAACTTAGCTTTATTTGGAAAAACTCATGAAAAAATATAAAATTTACAAAGAAAACTCCAATAGAACTCATTAACCTTCTACTAAAACAGCCCGACCTCTTCCACTCTAACTTAAATATGAATTGAAAATTCATAATTGTTAATTATATTTTT
>CBETPM010000068.1:0-5277 GCA_965538135.1 Candidatus Bathyarchaeota archaeon | reverse complement strand
TACTTTCTTTTATTTTATTCATCAGAAAACTCATAAACTTCGCCAACTTAAAACTACGTGCCATGGGAACCAGCCAAACAAAACCTAAAATTTACGTGCGAAAAGCTAAAAACTCTGATAAAGAGGCAGTTTTCAAGTTTTGCAGAAAAACGTGGAGTTGGGGCGACTATATACCAAAAGTTTGGGATAGATGGCTCAAAGAAAAAAATGGCATAGTCTTTGTCGCAACCATCAACAAAGTTCCGGCTGGAATCTCCCATTTGGCAATGGACAAGCCTGGTGAGGTTTGGTTAAGCGGAGCGAGAACTGATCCCAATTATAGGCGGATGGGGGTGGCTACGGCTATAACTAGGAAATGCTTGAGATATGCGAAGGCTCGGGGGGCTAGAGTTGCTAGACTGGTAACAGGATCAGATAATAAAGCTGCACAGATGGTTTTGAAAAAGCTGGGTTTTCAGCCTATAACCGAGTTTGTGGAGGCGAAGAGTGAGAACATGACAAAGGAAGTAAGCGAAAACTCTAGATGGGCAGAAATAAAAGACATAAACGGCATATGGAGGTATTTGAAGAAGTCTGAAATTTACCCTAGAGCCGCTGGTTTATACACTGTTCTCTTCCACTGGTATTCTTTAGATAAAAAGGATTTAGAAGGGCTGGTCCAACAGCAAAAAGCGATAATACATGAAAACAATAAGGGCGGAATAGATGGTTTAATTATAGTTGATGACGCCCCATCTCGAGAATGGCAGGAAAAATCCCTACAAACATGCTACATAGACGGTGAGTACACAACAGCGTTGGAAATGTTAAAATTTCTCAAAACCCATTGTCAAAGGATAGGTTTCCAAAAAATTTACGGCTTCACATGCAATCATGAACCTATCCTAAAAGCTCTAAAAAATCTCCGATTCAAAATCGACGAGACCACCGATATAGTTTATGAGAAAGCGCTGGTTTAAATTTTTATGAAGATAAGTGTTTAATGAATTTTTCCGGTGTATACTGCAGTATTCCTTTGGCTTGATAAGCAAATGCCTTGGCAACCAAAACCTTCAAAATTTTTTCCGGGCATAGACGCTGTTGTATTAGGAGTTCTAACGCATGGGTATAGTTGCGGTTAAGCTCTCTTACCGCTAAAACTTGCTGTTTGTGGGATAAGGCGTAATCCTTACATTCAACAAGATAAGCCAAGGTCATATCAGACTTAACGGCTAAAACATCACAGTGATTTTTTCGAGTGAAAACAATGTAACCTTTTTTCTTAAAGGCTTCAGCAACCATGTCCTCAAGAATAGTGCCGCTCAATGGCAATCCTCCCATTTCCTAAGCGATTAACTGTCAAATTTCAGTGTAGACATTAATATTTCCTAGTAAGGTTTAAATAAAATATGGTTTATTTCGTAGTTTAGCTTCAACAAACTACGGATGGCAGCAAATGTCAAAAGAATTCCGCCACATAGTTCGAATAATCGACACAGATGTAGACGGTGCTCTAAAAGCACCATACGCCCTAACAAAAATCAAGGGAGTAAGCCTAAACCTTGCAAATGCAATCCAAAAAAAAGCAGGAATCAACACTGATGTGCGAGCCGGTTTTCTAACAGAAGCCGAAGTTGAGAAAATAGAAGAGATAACAAAAGACCCTGCAAAACATGGGCTTCCAAGCTGGCTCCTTAACAGAAGGAAAGATTTGGAAACTGGAAAAGACGCGCACTTAATAAGTGCAGACCTTGTTTTGAGAACAAAAATGGACATAGACCAAATGAAAGAAATAAAATCGTGGCGAGGATACCGTCATGCCTACGGCTTAAAAGTTCGTGGGCAAAGGACAAGAACAACTGGAAGAAAAGGGAAGGCTGTAGGGGTCAAAAAGAAAGGCATCGCAAAACCAGGGAGTAGATAGTTATGGGAGACCCAAAAAAACAAAAGAAAAAATACGAAACCCCACGTTTTCCATGGAGAACAGATGTTCTCCAAGAAGAACTCAAACTTTTGGGGCAGTATGGCTTAAGAAACAAGCATGAGCTATGGCGACATAAAACCATGCTTTCAAAGTTTAGAGGCATAGCCCGCTCGCTTATCGGTAAAAGTCCAGAAGAACGCAGAAAAATGGAACACGAACTTTTAACAAAACTCAAAAAACTCGGCATTCTCCACGAAACTGCAGTTTTAGACGATGTTTTAGACCTTGCAATAGAGGACATCCTTGAACGCCGCCTTCAAACAATAGTTTTCCGCCAAGGT
The DNA here is from genome assembly GCA_965538135.1 of Candidatus Bathyarchaeota archaeon. GTDB lineage: Archaea > Thermoproteota > Bathyarchaeia > Bathyarchaeales > Bathycorpusculaceae > PIXZ01. The sequence continues at coordinate 3,033 of CBETPM010000068.1, read as the reverse complement.
CTCGCAAAAACAATTTATCAAGCACGCCAACTAATAACCCATGGACACATAGCCATAGGAAACCAAAGGGTAACTGTGCCAAGCTACCTAGTGAAAAAAGAAGAAGAAAACCAAATAACCTACGCACCCAAAAGTCCATTGGCTAACCCAAACCATCCTATAAGACAAACAATAACAGTTGCAACATCCCAAACAGAAACAAAAGAGGCAGCATAATGAACACCTCAAGTAAAAAAGCGGAAAGATGGGGCGTAGCCCACATTTACAGCTCATATAACAGCACCATAGTCCACATAACTGATATTTCAGGCGCAGAAACCATCGCGCGAACATCTGGAGGCATGTTTGTAAAAGCGGACAGGATGGGGCCTTCTCCTTACGCGGCCATGAGAGCTGCAACAGAAGCCGCCAAAATAGCCAAGGATAAGGGAATAAATGCAATCCACATTAAAGTACGCGCACCAGGAGGTTCAGGGCCAAGAACTCCGGGTCCTGGAGCACAAGCGGCAATAAGAGCCTTAGCGAGGGCTGGTTTTCGCATAGGAAGAATTGAAGAGGTTACTCCTATCCCACATGATGGCACACGAAGACCTGGAGGCAGAAGGGGAAGAAGAGTTTAGCCTATTGTTGCCTTCTAAGTTTGATAGAAAAATTGAAATAATGCACCCGTGTTCTATTCAACGACACACCAATTACCCCAATTATTATGGAGCGACAACGTTTGGAAATAAAAGTGCTTGAAAAAGATGATTCCAACATGCGTTTGTTAGTTAAGGGAGTCGACGTTCAATACATGAACACTTTAAGACGGCTGGTTCTTGCTGAAGTTCCGTGCATGGCAATAGACGAGGTTGTTGTAATAGAAAATTCATCCGTTTTGCAGGATGAGTTTATAGCCCATAGGCTTGGATTGATTCCCCTTAAAACAAGTTTGGATGATTATAACTTGCCAGAAGAATGCCCATGTAAAAGCGAGTTTGGATGTAATCTCTGCAGAGTAACACTTACGCTGGATGCAGAAGCAAATGAAGGAACAAGAACTATTTACTCTGGGGAACTTGTTTCGGAAAATCCAGACATAGTGCCAGTTAAGGATAACATTCCAATAATAAAACTGACCAAAGGACAGAAATTGAAACTTGAGGCTTACGCGAGACTTGGAAGGGGTAAAAAACATGCAAAATGGCAACCAGTCTCCATGTGTGCTTACAAATACTTCCCGAAAATCGAAATTCTTGAAAAGAGCTGCGACAATTGTGGAAAATGTGTTGAAATCTGCCCAAGAAAAGTGTTAGCAAAATCTGATGGCAAAGTAGAAGTCCGCGATTTGATGGCTTGCACCCTCTGCCAAGATTGTGTTGAAATTTGTCCAAAAAAACCGCCAGCAATAAAAATAGGGTGGGAAGAAAACAATTTTATATTCAGTTTGGAATCAACTGGTGCACTTCCGCCAGGAAGAATAGTGAAGGAAGCTCTAAAAATCTTAGATGGGCAGCTGAAGGAAATTGAAAAGCAATTAAGGTGAAAAAATGAAGAAAGTTAGAACGACAAACCCGGAGCTTATAAAACTTATACGTTTCCTAAAGAAACAAAGCAGCGAAAACAAGGTGAACATTTGGCGAGATATAGCAGAAGATTTAGCTAAACCTAGAAGGCAACGTGTCGCTGTCAACCTAAGCCGTTTAAATAGAAACACACAAAAAAATGATGTGGTAGTTGTTCCGGGCAAGGTTTTGGGAGCAGGAAAAATCGACCACCCAATAACTGTTGCAGCTTTAGCCTTTTCTGAAAAGGCTAAAGAAAAAATTTCAGCTGCTAAAGGAAAGTGTTTGTCATTATTTAAGTTGATCAAGAAAAATCCAAAGGGCTCCAACATTAAGCTAATAGGGTGAAATTAATGCAAGCACCAAATAAGAGTGTTACCATGATAAATGCTGAAGGCCTTATCCTGGGCAGAATGGCTAGTATCATAGCTAAAAGACTATTGAAAGGCGAAGAAATAATAGTGGTTAATGCCGAAAAAGCTGTGATTTCTGGCAAGAAAAAAAGCAAAGTAATGGAAGCTAAAGAATTCTTGGAAGTAGGACATCCAAAAAAGGGACCGTTCCATTATAGGAGACCAGACAGAATTCTAAGGAGAACCATTAGAGGAATGCTTCCATATAAACAGCCTAAAGGCAAAAAAGCCTACAAAAGACTTAAAGTTTTTATGGGGATACCTGAAGAGCTTGAAGGAAGAAAAATGGAAAGTTTACCAGAAGCTCAGGCTAAAAAATTGGCGTGTTCATTTTTTACACTTGGCGAATTTGCGAAAGAAATAGGATGGAACCCAAGGTGAGGTGGAAATGCCAGCAAAAAAGGTTTTAGTTGTTAGCGGAAAAAGGAAAACCGCTATTGCAAGAGCGGTTGTAAAACCTGGAATTGGAAAAATACGTATAAATCGCATTCCTCTGGAAATTTTTGAACCCGAAATTGCCCGCGAAAAAATTATGGAGCCTCTAATACAAGCTGGAGATGAGGCTTGGAAGCAATTAGACATCAACATAAAAGTTTCTGGTGGAGGCTACATGGGACAAGCAGAGGCTGCAAGAATGGCTCTTGCTAACGCTTTATTGAAATGGACAAAAAGCAAACACTTGCGCTCAGTATTTGTTGGGTATGACAGGACTATGGTTGTTGGAGACCCGAGACGAAAAGAACCAAAAAAATTTGGAGGACCTGGAGCTAGAGCTAGAGATCAGAAAAGCTACAGATAGAAAAGAGTGATGTTGGATGATAATACCTGTAAGATGTTTTACATGCGGCAAATTGATTGCTGACAAATGGGAAGAATTTTCCAGAAGAGTTAAAGCTGGAGAAAACGCAGGCGAAGTTTTGGACAGTTTAGGAATCAAAAGGTATTGTTGTAGACGGATGCTTTTGTCTCATGTGGAAATTATTGATGAAGTTTTAAGGTTTTATGAAGAGGCTGAAAAAAGGAGAGAAGCAAGAGGCTATTACTAAATGGAAAGGAAAACGCATGTCCACAGTTAT
>CBETPM010000067.1:0-5309 GCA_965538135.1 Candidatus Bathyarchaeota archaeon | reverse complement strand
ACAAGGGTTGTGGAAAAAGTTTTGAGAAGCCAACAGTTTTGACAGATGCTTCGACGATACCTAGACAAAGCTACTATGCTTGTCCGTATTGCATGTCTAAAATTGATGTGGTGGTGGAGGATATGAAGATTGTTGGCGTAAAACCAACTGAGTATCCAAAGGTTTTTGATTCGCCGGCAAAATGTGCCCGCTTTTTCGGTTTTCTGAACACTATTCCAAAAGATGCCCAAATTCCAGATGAGTGTCTAATATGCCCTAAAGTTCTCCAATGCAGTATAAGAAGAAAATAATTTTAAACAGATTTATATGCGCTATTCGAGAATTTCTATGGAATCCACTTTTCCATCACCGTCAAGATCAAAGCCTTGTATAACCGTTGCGAATGTTTTGTTGCCATCATAATTTTTTAAGGTTTCTTCCCAAAAGTTTGTGAGGGCTAAAACGCAGGCTTTTGTGCCTACTGCCTTGTTTCCAGCCAAAACAATTATTCGTTTAGTTTTGTCCCATGGGTTTGCTATTTTCGCTATCAGGCCCACAGTATCTGCATTGTATACGCGTGAAGTGTTTTTGGAAACTAAACCGCCGAAGAGGAAACCTTCCTTTGAGGGTTGCATGTTAAACTTTATTGGCAAGTGCTCATTCAATTCTTGTGTTAAAAGGTTTGTTCCAGGTCCGCCTACAAGAATTAGGTTGTTTTTCTCTTCTTTTTCAGCTTTTACATCCACGTCAAGTTTTATGGCGAACTCTTTTGGCATGGTTGTAAATTGTCCCAGAAAGAAAGTTAAGTGGGAGGCGTAATGGCCATCTCTTGCACTTGTTCTAAAAGGTCCGTGGGGTGTTGGGCTTCCAACGACTATTTTTCCGTCAAATACGCTGTTTTCTCTAATGAATTCTTTGAAGAATTTTTGGATTTTCTCGTTTAGGCTTAAAAGTGAAAGGCGTTTCAATGTTCTGTATTCGCTTGGAAGTTCTATTCCGAAGGCTTGAGAAATAGGCTTGTAATATTTTGCTGTGGCTCCTTTCTTTTCTTCTTCGCGGACCACTTTTACGGCTCTGGCTTTAACCAGCTTTCTCATGTGGTAATACACTTTCTGTTCATGAACACCCAGAGAATTTTCCAAGTAAGTTTGTTTAAAATCATTTTCAGTTTTTGCGGCTCTTTAATGATAGCTATTTCTTTGACTTTTTGCGTTTCATTTTCGCTGTGGATTAAAAGTTTCTTTTTCATGGTCTTTCAAGGTGCATAAAAGCCAACACTATTATTAAAATTTTTATTGTGGTAAACGAACAAGTCTGTGAACGAAGATGGAAACTGTTGGGTGCTATCTTACAGGAATACTCCCAAGACCGGAAAAACTCATTGAAACAACAAGAGCTTATGATAGAGGAAGAATAGGCAAGGAAGCGTTGGAAAACGCTTTTGAAGTAGCCACCAAAGAAGTTATAAATGTGCAATTATCCACCGGTTTAAGCTGTGTCATTGACGGGATGCTTAAATGGCAAGACCTTCTACGACCATTTACAGAAAGTCTCGACGGTGTTTATATTGGAGGTTTAGCTAGATGGTTTAACAACAACACTTTCTACAGAAAACCGATAATAGCCAACAAAATAAGCCGTAGAAAGAGTATAGTGAAAGAGATAACTTACACGGAGTTTCTACCAAAAGATACTCCATGGAAAGTTATTTTGCCAGCACCATACACTTTCGCTCAACTAGCTGAAAACTTGCATTACAAGGACGGAACTGAGCTTATGTTTGAATATGCTAAAATATTAAACAAAGAAATTGCTGAATTAGCCAATTTTGGCTTCAAATATATTCAGTTAAGCGATCCCGCACTGGTTTACAAGCCTGCTTCAAAGGCTATATCTAAAAATGAGCTTATTAGGGTGAAAGAAGCACTAGAAATTGCTGTTAAAGGAGTATCCCTCAAAACTTGTCTTCAAACTTTTTTCGGAGATTTCACGCAAACACTGCCAGAAGCTTTAGATTTTCCAATAGACCATTTGGGAATTGACTTATACGAAACACGTATGGAAAAACTTGAAAGATATGATTTTGATAAAGGTGTTGCATTAGGCATAGTAGACGCAAGAGGTTCTCTGATAGAAAATCCCGAAGAAATAGTTAAACTTGCAAAAAAAATCGTTAAAACAATTTATCATTCAGATTTTAAAGAAATTTTTGTTTGTCCAAACTGTGATTTAGAATTTTTACCATGGAAAAGAGCCGAAGGAAAAATAAAAATTTTGGGCATGTTAGCCAAACAGTTGGGGAAGGAACTTTATGGATAATCTTTTTCCATCACAGGAAATTGGAAGCTTAGCCAAGCCTCGATGGCGTATTAAGGGATACAGAGGCGAACAGTTATCTGAAGAGGAAATAGCAGAAGCCATAAGCTGGGGAGAAAAACTTGGCATAGCCGATCTAAAACGATTTATCCACGTGCTAAAAGAAAAAGATTCACCTAAAAGACGGAGAGCAATACTGGAGTGGTCTGCAAAATTTGTTATAAAACTTTTTGAAAAAGCAGGCTTGGATGTGGTTTTTGATGGAGAGCAGTGGAGGTCTGAAATGTATGAGCATTTTATACGGAGAGTTTCTGGCTTCCAGTTTTTAGGTTATGTGAAATCTTTTGATTACAGATATTTCAATAAAGCAGCTTGCATAAGCCCGCCAAAATACGTTAAACCCATATATTTAGAAGAATTTTTGTTCACAAAACAAAACACCTCGAGAAAGGTTAAAGTTCCTTTCACTGGGGCTTATACGCTTGTAGACTGGACCTTTAATGAATATTATGAAAGGAGAGTAGGTGATAAAATTAGAGATTTTACGCGTAGAAAGTTTGAAGCAAAAAAAGAATTTCTTTTCGACCTAATAAAAAACGTGATAAGACCCGAAATAAAAACTCTTGTGGATTCTGGAGCTGAATGGATTCAAATAGACGAGCCCGCAGCTACAACTAACCCTTCAGATGAGGAAATGGAACTGTTTGCTGAAGCATTCAACCAAACAGTAAAGGGATTTAACTGTAAATTCAGCCTCCACAACTGCTACAGCAACTACAAAATTCTGGCAAAATACGCTCCCAAGCTACAAAACTGCAGTCAACTCGCCCTAGAGTTTGCTAATAGAGACAGTCGACAAGCTGGGATGGGCAAAGTTAGAACTGGGTATGAGGAAATAAAAACTTTTGAAGAGCATGGTTTTAATGGATGCTACGGTTTAGGCGTGGTGGATGTTCACTCAGATTTTGTTGAGCCTCCGGAACTTGTAAGGGATAGAATTCTTCACGTTGTAAAAATTGTTGGAGATGCCTCTAGAATTTGGGTGAATCCTGACTGCGGCTTGAGGACAAGAAGTTGGGATGTAAGCTTTCAAAAACTTAAAAACATGGTCTTGGGTGCTAAGCTGGCTGAAGAAAGTTTGCAGTGAGAAAAGCACTGCTATAAAATTTTTATTAACGCCTTGATTCAAACAACAATATTTTTGCTAAAATTTGGCTTTCTTTTCTCAGAAATGTTCTTAAAAAATTTTTAGAACTCGAATTTTTCCATTAAAAACCCTTATTACTGCCAAAAAGCCTTGAATAAGGCTTACTGAAAACATACGTGAAAACGAGGTTTAAAAATGTGCGGAATCTTCGGTTGCGTACTCAAAGATAAAAACGCTGCACCAATCATACACGCAGCATTAAAAAGACTGGAATATAGAGGGTACGACTCTGTTGGAGAAGCAACCATACACGAAGGCAGTCTCTACGTAAAAAAGGATCAGGGAAAAATAGATGAAGTTCACAAAATTCACAATCTGGATGATCTGCCTGGAAATGTAGGAATTGGGCATACAAGATGGGCTACTCACGGTGCGCCGTTACAGGTTAATGCTCATCCCCATCTGGATTGCAAAGGACAAATAGCTGTTGTTCATAATGGCATAATAGAAAACTTTTCTGAGCTAAAGCAGGAGTTGGAAAATGCGGGTCACGTGTTTAAGTCTAAAACCGACACGGAAGTGATTGCCCACCTTATTGAGCATGTGTGGAAAACCAATGCTTCTTTAAGCCTCGCCGATGCTGTTTTAGAAGCTATGAAAAGGCTTGAAGGCTCTTATGCTATTGCAGTAATCTCGCCCAAAGAGCCGAAGAAAATTGTGTGCGCCAGAAATGAAAGCCCTCTAGTCATAGGAGTGAACGAAAACGCGGTTTACTGCGCCTCTGACATTCCGGCTTTTCTACCTTTAACTAACAAGGCGGTTATAATTAACGACGGAGAACTGGTAATACTTTCTCCGGAAGGGTATGAAATCAAGAAAATTGCGGACTCAAGCCTTGTAGAAAGAGAGCCGAAAATTCTTGACTGGACACCCGAAATGGCAGTTAAGCAGGGCTATCCACATTTCATGCTAAAGGAAATTCATGAACAACCAGCAACACTACGAAATACGCTGCGTCTGCAAGAGCACTATCTCGACCTCATGACAACATTTCTAGACCGCGCCCACGAAGTATTTCTAGTGGCTTGCGGAACATCATACCACGCATGTTTAGCAGCATCCTACATGTTCTCCAAACTTGCTTTTTTGGCAACCTATCCAGTAATAGCTTCAGAATTTATAGAACAGCATGGAAAATCCGTGAATATCGACAGCACTATTTTGGCGGTAAGCCAATCAGGCGAAACAGCGGACACTTTAGCAGCGGTAAACTGCGCTAGGCAGAGAGCAGCAACAATCTTAGGATTAACAAACGCTATCGGCTCAACTCTAACACGGGTTTCACGAGTCTATATTGGACAACAGTCAGGTCCAGAAATAGGGGTTGCAGCAACAAAAACCTTTACTTCTCAATTATCCGTATTAGCCCAACTAGCTCTAAGACTAGCAAAAAAGAGGGGCAAAATCTCCCAAGACGAAATGGACTTTCTAGCCGAAAAAACGGAAAAACTGCCAGAAGTTGTGGAGGAAATACTGCAAACTCAAGAAGAAAAAGTTAAAAAAATCGCTAAGAAATACAAAGACGCAAAAACATTCTTTTTCCTTGGACGCGGAATAAGCACAGCCACAGCCTACGAAGGAAGACTTAAACTCATGGAAATCGCCTACGTGCCAGCAATAGCCTTTCCAGCCGGAGAAAGCAAACATGGACCCATAAGCCTTGTAGAGCCAAGCTTCCCCGTTGTTTTCATATGCCCAAAAGACGACACGCACAAAACTTTGATAGGAAACATCATGGAGATGAAGGCAAGAGGCGCCTCAATAATAACCATAATGGAGGAAGGCGACGAAGAAATCAGAAACCTAG
>CBETPM010000066.1:0-5363 GCA_965538135.1 Candidatus Bathyarchaeota archaeon | reverse complement strand
AAGCAAAAAGGTGGATTTGGAGAAACTTTCGGCTCTTCAAAAAAGTAAATAAGAATTATTTTCCCTTAGGGATGTGGACGATGAAGAAATCGAGGTACACTGACAAAAGTGGATGATTGCTTTTTCCGCTTCCGAGTCCCGAACAAACAGCGTTCGACCTAAGATTTCGCAATAAGTAAATAAAGGGAGAATTGTTGAAACTTCTCTATGGCTCGCTTGGTCCAGTGATGTACGCCCAAATGCTTACGAGAACCACTGTTAGACAGGCGCCAGCTAATCCTGATAATATGTATCTTGCACTGAAGAATGGCAAGATTGACATAAGCGCTGGAATAATGTATTCCGATGTAAGGTCGGCGATGACTCCAGCCATGAAGCCTAACAATGCAACTAAAGCGAATACTTTAAACCTATCACCCATCTTAGTTCACCTTTTGCTTAGAATTGAAATCTATGCTCCTTTTTAGTCTAACTTACATTTTTTTGTCTATTCTCCCGAAACCAGCAACATCATCTTTTATTTGGAAAATTAAAGCTCAAAACCGTTTTCCTTTGGACATATAGCTCCACGTATATACGTGAATATTTCCAGCATATTAACAATGTATAAGATTCTGTCAAACATCCTTTTCTTTTCGGAGGTATCAACTTGTCTGAAAGATTTGCTAAAAAATGGGAAACTAGAAGGAATGAACCTTTCACAACCCGCATAAAAGAGGCTGTAAGACCGCCAGGTCCGCTGAAGCCACGCTTGGACTTTGCTGTTAGACGCATCGAACTCCAGATACAAAAGTTAGACCAAGCCACCGAAAGATTCAGCCAGAGAGACAAAGCAATTTTCGCACGAATAGTTGACGCTTACACTAAACATGATACTGCCCGCGCAAACGTTTTCGCAAACGAATTAGCTGAAATCAGAAAAATGGAAAGACTAATAATAAATGCTAGGCTCGCCCTTGAACAAATAGTGTTAAGATTACGAACAGTTTCTGAACTAGGCGATGTAGTGTCGACCCTGGGGCCAGCAGTAGGCGTCCTAAGAACCGTGAGAACAGGACTTGCAAGCGTTTTCCCGGAGGCAGAAAACGAGCTGGGGGAAATAGGCAATCTGTTAAGCGGAATAATGATTGAAGCAGGGCAAAGCTCAGGAATGACCCTAAACTTTGACGCAGTAAACGAAGATGCACAGAAAATTCTTTCCGAAGCGGCAACGGTGGCGGAACAAAGAGTCAAAGAGAAATTCCCAGAACTACCTGCAGGGCTTACCGGAATACCACCGACTCCTGTAAGCGAAAAATCATCCACTGAAACATCTTAAAACGGGGGAGAAAACATGCTACAAAACTCCAATCCCTTTCTTTTCGTTGGAAAGCAAATTAAAGACGAATACGGACGCATAATAGGTAGAATAATCTCTTTTGCCTTAACCCCAAACGGAAAATTTGACGCTGTTTTCGTGGAGAAGAGCGACGGAAGATTTCTAAAATATCCCATAGAATATTTGAAATTCGACGACACAGAAGTGACACTTCTATCCAACATCAAATCCAAGGCAAATGCCCTTTGCGACCAGATTCCACTTATATGGCGAAAAGACCAAGCCCTAAAAGACTTGTCAGAGAAAAATAAAATTTCAAAAGAACTATACGAAGAATTGCATAACAATTTTGAAGGAGTTTTAAACCAGCTTAAAAGCGAAGCCCAATCCCTAGTGGAAGAAATCGACAAAGAAATTGCAAGATGCACCAACGAAATAAAACAACTGAACTACGCTCTTGTTCACTTGGAACTGGAACACGAAATAGGAAAAATAGATGAGCAAGCCTACGAAACAGCTTTTGCCGCAATACAAGAAACCCTAAAGCACGTCAACATGGAAAAAGAAGACTTTGAACTTACCAAAAACAAGCTCTCAAACATTATGTTAGGTGAAACCTCAGAACCATCACCAATTGAAGAAACCACAACAGAGCAAGAACAACCATCGCCAACACCTACACCCACACCTGAAGAAACTTCCCAAACTTCCGAAACTCCTGAACTTCCAGAACCCCCTGTTGTAGTTTATGTGAAGGAAACCGGAAAATCCGGAGTCTCAGGGCTTTAAAGCGGCTAAAAAGGTAGCGGGCGGAGGGAAAAGTCATCAAAAGATTATTTCGGTCATCCCCTCCCCTCCGTAAAATAGTTGTAAATTCGATAAGAACTCTGAAGATTCAACAAAACAAGATTCAACAGGCAAACTTTAGACTTAAAGGAAGAGATAAAATCCTCTTCAAAACATGCATTAACGCGCTCAAAAATAAAAATAAGGAAAGAGCTGCTATCTGCGCGAATGAAATTGCAGAAATCAGAAAACTGATAAAATTTCTTTATCACGTAGAACTTGCCCTTGAACGAGTAATAATCCGTCTGGAAACAATAAAGGAACTAAGCGACATAGTTATAGACCTTAAACCAGCCCTAAAGCTTCTCCAAAACGTTTCCCAGCAACTCTTTGAGGTTCTGCCCGATGTATCTTCTGAACTTAGCAAAGTTAACGAGGCTATAAGCGAAACCCTCCATTCAACAAAGATAAGGGCAGACGAATCCATGATACCAGTAAACATCAAGACGCCTGGAGGAGAAGAAATCCTCAAAGAAGTTTCCAGCTTCCTAGAACAAAAAATCAGTGAAAGACTCCCTGAACCGCCCGCTACAGAGGAAATTCCAGAAAAAGAGAAAATGCCAGTAAAAGAGATGGTGGCTTTAGCAGCTAGCTGTTCGCAGACAACCGGTCAGGAAACAGTGAAAGAGTTTGATGAAGACCCTTCTAAAACCCTCTTTTCTTTTAAGAAAGCTGAAATTCAAGAAATTTCTTTAAAAGTTGAAGACTCTTCCTTAAAGAATCTGGAAGACGTGCTTCTTGATTATGTTAAGAAAAGTAATGGAGAATTAGACCTTAAACGGTGTTCTGCAGATTTGGATGCTTCTTATGAAGAAATTGAAAAGGCTCTTGAAAGTTTAGGAGCCAAAGGAAAAATTAAGATTGCACTAAAAGCGAGGAGATAAAATGAGCGCCTCTCAGGAACTGGAGAAAGCTGCAACCAACTACGCCTTAGAAGCTGTTCGCTTGGATAAACAAGGGTCTAAGGGCATGGCGGTAACCATGTACCAGAAAGCCATCGAAAGCCTCCTCAAACTTGTGCAGCTCTATCCAGAATACAGCCTAAACAAGGTCTACATACAAAGGGCAATAGCCTATCAAGAGAGAATAAAGATGTTGCAGGGTTCTGGAGCTGCGCCTGTTGAGATGCGAGAGGAAAAAGAGATGGGAAATTTGGAGAGCACAAAACGAACTGAAGGTGAAAAATCCAGTTATGAAGAATTGATACTTACTGAAAAGCCTAACATAAAATGGGAACAAGTTGTTGGACTTGAAAACGCCAAAAAAGCCATAAAAGAAGCCATAGTCTACCCCGTCCAAAGACCCGACCTATTCCCCTTAGGATGGCCTAGAGGAATTCTGCTTTTTGGTCCTCCTGGATGTGGTAAGACATTGTTGGCTGCTGCTGTTGCCACGGAAATCGATGCTAAGTTTGTTTCTGTTGACGCTGCCTCTATAATGTCTAAATGGTTAGGTGAGGCTGAACAGAATGTTGCCAAACTGTTCAATTCTGTAAGGAAGTCTGCCATTGAAGGTAAGCCAGCCATAGTTTTCATTGACGAGCTGGATTCTCTTATGGGAAAGCATTCAAACGAGGTTGGTGGAGAAATTCGAGTTCGAAACCAGTTTTTGAAGGAGATGGACGGCATTATAGATAAGGGTAAGAAACTTCATGTTTATGTTATCGGCGCCACCAACAAGCCTTGGGATTTAGACTGGGCCTTTATTAGACGATTCCAGAAAAGGATTTTGGTGCCGCTTCCAGACCATCACAGTAGGCTGATGATGTTTAAGCTTTACACTGCCGATTTGAAGCTTGCTCCAGACGTGGACTTGCACGAGTTGGCGAGACTGTCTGAAGGTTTTTCTGGAAGCGACATAAGAGATGTTTGTCAGTCTGCCCATCTGAAACTTATAGGGGAATTTTTTGAGTCTGGACAAGCGGCGAATAAGCTGGCTAAGCCGAGACCTTTGAAGATGGATGATTTTAGGCAAATATTGGAGGAAAGGAAGCCGAGCGTCTCATTAGACATGTTAACTTTGTATAACAGGTGGTTTGAGGCGTTTAAGGCTCTTTAATGGAGGTGACTGTCAGAGAGAGTTAGTAATTGGGTGGAAAGGTTTGGAGAACCTCCTAAAATTCTATTTTTGGATATTCTCCTTTCTCCCCCTCAACAAAATCTCCAAACCCCACAAACCAGCAATCAAACACGTTTACTTTTTAACTATTTTTTCAACCATGTCTGCAAGTTTTTCCGGGTTTTTCAACATGTCTATGTAGGGAATTTTTAAATTAGGGCTTTCAGTTGGGTAGGGACCTGTAAAGGCCAGTATTGGTTTGAAGATTTTTAGGCTTTCTTTTGCTTCTTCAGCGGATTTCACGGTTATTATCTTAGGGATTCTGTTGTTTTTGCTTAACAGTTTTCTAAAACCTTCTATGAAAACTATGTCGTGGTTTCTGCATTTTTTTAGGACTTCTTTAAGCGAAAAATTTTCCGGGTTTGTTTTTTCTATGGTTGCTATTTCGTTGTTTGCCACGCTTATGATTTTTGTTGCTCCCGACTGGGCGAATTTCCAAGTGTCCTTTCCCTTCGTGTCTATTGTGAAGTCTTTTTCTGGGATATGTTTTATTGCAGCTACCTTGTAGCCTCTTTTGGTTAGCTCTTTGGTTAGGATTTCTATGGTTGTGGTTTTTCCTGAACTTTTGCCTCCTACGACAGCTATGGCTTTCAATTTGCTATTCCTTCCGCCATTTCTTCATTGAAGATTTCTTTTAACGCTTTTTTGTCTACTTGAAGTTTTTCTGATAGGTCTCTCACCCATCTTATATAAATTCTGAAAATTGTTTTCAGAATGTCTGCCTCCTCCTCTTTTGACAGGTCTTTCTCTTTGGCGAGTAAAAGCGCGAACCATCGTCCAGTGTCTGAGAGCTGGTAGGCTTTAACCCAGGTTGTGCGGTTTCCCTTTCTAACTTTTTCCATGTCCTCTTTCAATATTCCCAGCTTTGTTAAAGCTTTCAAGTTTTCAATTACCGTTTTGTTGGAATAACTTAACTTCCTTATCAATTCTTTCTGATAGAGCTTTTTTGAAATGCCTTGGGATAGTGAAAATTTTAGGATGTCCACTGCGGCTTTAGAGCCGAAGATTCCGCTTAGTATACGGGTTTTCTGTTCTGAAGGGAGAAACACTACATAGGGATGTAAATTTTTACTCAAGCTTT
>CBETPM010000065.1:0-5374 GCA_965538135.1 Candidatus Bathyarchaeota archaeon | reverse complement strand
CATCTCAAAAAACCTCTTTTTAAAGGGAACATCTTTCGCAACTGAAATATAGAAGGTGAATAGAAAAATAACAATTACCGCATTCATTATTGTTATGCCCAGGCTTGTGTATATGTCTGCAAGAAGTAAATAAGGAAATATTAAAAACAAAACTGTAAGAACATAAGCAGAGCCTGTATAAACAGATGCTTTAAAAGGGTTTTTGGCATCTCCCTCGGATTTAGTTGATAAGTACTCCGAGGTAGCCATGGACAAGGATGCTGCAACTCCAGTAATTAAACCTGTCATTGCAACTATTCGCGTATTTTGGAGCGCAAGGGTGAACCCAGCAAGGGCGCCAGTAAGCTCAACAAGCGCATCATTCAAGCCCAACACCATGGAGCCAACATATCTGAGCCGCTCTTCATCTATTAAACCTATAAGTTGCTTTTCATGTTCATCTTCATCTTCTACAATACTTTTGGCATCAGGGACAGATTTGGCGATTTTTTTATACGTCGTCTGAGCTTTTTCTTCGCCTTTTTCCATAAGCTTTACTCCAAAAGTTATCCCAAAAATTCTTGAAATCAAAAAATATTTCCAAACTCTAAGCTTATCTGGTTTCACATCCTTATGTGTGAATTCTCTCCAAAACTCATAATGTTTAAGTTCATCACTCGAAATACGCTTTAAAACTTCCTTATTGTTTTGGTCCTTTATTGACTGCGCCAACTTTTCGTAGATTAGATGTTCTGTAATTTCATTCCTTTGAGCAGTTAATACCGTCTTTTCAGCTTCGCCATCTAACATTTTAACTTTCACATTTTGTGTACGGCTATCTGATTTCAATATTTTAATTTAAAAATTATTTCGCAATTACTTCTGCTCAATATGTTTCCCAAATTATCTTAAACTCTTAACTTCGCCAAGTTCTCTTTTACTGCCTCTTCAACTTTTGTGTTAGCTTTCACTAAAATTTTCTTTATGCCATACTGTTCAAGCAACCCTGAAGCACCCGGACCTAATTCTACCGCCATCACATAATTAACCTTAACATCTGCCAATGTTTTAACCGCCACAGGTCCAGCACCATAGTCATAGGACGCCGCAGGGTTTTCGATAACACGAACATTTTTAATTTGACTATCCTCAACCTCCACTATGGTAAAAGTTTTAGCTTTACCAAAAACTTCCGAAATGATATCCTCTAAACCCGCATGCGATTTCGTTGGAACCGCTATCTTCAAACCTTCCATACCTGTCAACTCCTAACATTCTAGTTAAACTTCACAAACTAAAAAAGGGGAAACTAAAGCTGAGAACGTCGCCACATCGGCCCTCCGCCTCTTCCTCTTCTCCCTCCTGGCGGACCTTTGTTCAGCCGATGAATCATTATAGCTGGCGCTCCACATCGTGGGCAGTTCGGCGGCTTCGGGACTCCTTGAGGGACCTCTATTATTTGTCCGCAGTTGCCGCATTGAAAACGTTTCATCGGCAAACTCAAGATGTTTCACGGTCCTGGCGGCGGTTGCTGTCCTTGTCCCTGCTCAAGAATCGCCTTTAACTCTTTTATTCTTGCTTCCACGTCGCTGATTTCTTGTTCTATGCTGGCTTTCTCGTCTTCAAGCTCCTTTCTGTAGTCTTCTAACGCTGCTAATTCGTCTTCTGGAGACTGCGGTGCCGGTGATGCAGCTGGCGGATACATTGGCGGTGGGTAAGCATATGGCGGATAAGGGTATTGCTGCGGCGGATATGCGTATGGAGGTTGAGGCGGATAACTCCACCAACGTCGATATCTTCTACCTCTTCTTGACCATGCCATTTTCAATTCACTCCTTCACCAGTATCCCATGTACGGCGCTGGGGGATACCAGTACGGGTATGCTGCTGGGCGATATGCGTATATACTCCATGGGTTCCAGTAACCCCACCAGCTGTAAGGCATATAGCCTCTATACCAGTACCATGGATAGGCCCACATCCATCTTCGAAAGCCTCGACCGAATCCCCTGCCCCAGCCTCTACCAAAGCCGAAAATCCATCCAGGCCTCTGCCAAGGCGGCAAATAGCTGAAGGGTCCTCTTCCTGGCCAAGGTCCAGCCCAGCCGCCACCTCTACCCCACCATCCGCCAAATCCCCAACCAAATCCAGGAATCGGGTTCATGTATCCGGGAACGGGGTAGCCTGCACAGTATCCAGCTGCTCTTCCAGTCATTGGTCCTAAGCCCCAAGGTCCTGTTCTATCTCCCCATGGCATTTCATATTTCACCTCTTTTTGTGCTTATGCACACATTTCCAATTATGTGATAATGCACAGAAATATATAAATGTTCCGTTTAACATAAAATAACACAGAGTGGATGAAAAACCATGTGGCGACGAAGACGCAGATGCGGCAGAAGAGGAAGACTTCCAAAGCCCGTGATGTTAGGGACGACGCCGCCCATAAACAGTTTTTCTCCCAACCCTCCGGGAAACTTGGAACCCATATTCTTGGAAATGGCAGAGCTTGAAGCCTTCAGATTAGTTGATTTAGAAGGATTATCACAAGAAGAGGCTGGGCAAAGAATGGGAGTCTCCAGAGGAACAGTATGGAGGCTGGTTCAAATGGCGAGAAGTAAAACGGCTCAAGCCCTTAGCGAAGGTAGACCAATATACATTGTCCCACCAGCTTCTGAGGGACACCCCCCACCTTAAATAAGAAATATCGAGAGTAAACGGCTAATCTAGTCATTATTCTTGCGCTTGTTTCAATATTTGAATTGTTAAGAAGCGTGTCACAGTTCTTCCCTTAATTTTAGCAAAAGAGCCACATTAGCCTTATCGTCAATTCTGGGGATAATCCTCCCACGCGAAGAAGTGAAAAGCGTAGTAACGCCAGGACCATGCCCAGAACTCACACAATTCGTATGAACAACAATGCCAATAGACATGGCGCCTTGCTTATAAATTCGCCCATAAGAATGGTCCGCGTCTTTTATAGCTACTAAATCGCCCAGCCTCAAATTTTCAAGCCCATACTCTTTTATTACAGTCTCATCAAAAAGCTGAATATCATAATCTCCAGAAAATGTGTGATTAGCTCCCAAACCAGAACCCATTATCGAAGCAGGAATAACATGTGTAACAGGAACTTCAAGCTTATCCCCTACAGGCTTTGGGTCTAAAGCCTCTAACAATCGCGGATCCATATTCATAACCTTGATGGTGGGAAAATCCAAAAGCTTTAAACCCACACCATAAGCCTTGACCAAAATCTTGTCACCGATCATAAGTTTCTCCAAGGTTTCAGATGGAAAATCCACGAGAACGTGCTCAATACCCCCGTGCTTGCCCACAACAACCCCTTTACCGCCCTTAGCTTCACCAGAAACCACCACAGCCTCATTCCCAACACAAGAAAGCACATTCAAAGCCACATTCGCACCCTGACCAAAACGCGGATCATTCTCCTTATTCTCAACACTAACACCAGGCTCAACATGATCCGCCTCCCAACCACAAGCCGGATCCCCAACCCGCACATTATAAGTGATTCCGCCAACACCGGGCAATACCACAGGCGAACCCCCAGCAGAAATCCTATAAACACTCCGCCCAAAAACAGGACTGGCAACCTCACCCACAACAGAAATCTTCACCAACTTATCCACGTTTGTCCTCAACATCTCAAATCCACTCTCCAAATAACAAACGTATAGCACCGCCAAAACTAATAAAGTTTAACATGCAAAAACCAAAAACATAACACACACAAGTTTTAAATGTTCGATTTCACCTTTCAGATGATTGAAAAACAAAAACTAAAAACTGCCTCAAGAGGCTAAAACATTGTCAGACATAGGATTAAGATCAGCAAGAATGCTAGTAAAAGACGCTATGAGCAGCCCAGTCATAACAATAAACGAAGATGAACCCATCAACAAAGTTGCAGAACTAATGGAAAAACACGGATTAGGCTGCGTAATAATAACAAGCCAAGAAGGAAACCCCATAGGGATCATAACGGAAAGAGATTTAGTCATAAGGGTTTTAGCCAAAAACATCGCCCCAAACACTATCAAAGCCAAGGATGTTATGACATCGCCTTTAATGACCATAGAACCAGACGCAACAATAAACGAAGCCGCAAAAAGAATGAGCAGACTAAACATCAGAAGATTAGGCGTCATCTACAAAGGACAAATTATAGGGCTAATCTCAAGCAAAGACATCCTATCAGTCATGCCAGAACTCATAGAAACCATACAAGAAAAGGCCCTCATAGAAGGAGAAAACCGATCACAAGAAACCGAAGAGGAAACCGCACCCTTAGCGGGTTATTGTGATCGTTGCGAAAGTTGGTCAGACACGCTAAAAGAGGTTAATGGCGAATTTTTATGCGAAGAATGCAGAGCTGAGTTGGAAGAAGAGTAGAGGCGATTGTTTGCGTGTTAAAGAAATTGCAAATGAAAAGCACCCGTTTATTTATGAGGATGAATTAGCAACAAAAGCCAGAGCAATAATCCGAGACTTTTCATTAAGGGTTCTACCAGTAGTCGACGAAAACAGGAAACTCTTGGGAATAGTAAACCGCAGCAATGTCATGCAAATTTCTTCATCTGTTTCGCCCATAAAGGTTAAAGGAATAATGGAGAACCCGAGATATACGACAACAATGGATGAAAATGCGTTTTCAACTGTTAAGGAGATGATTAGGCTAGATGAATGGTATGTTCCGGTAGTCGCCTCCCCACAGGAAAAAACTCTAAAAGGCATTTTAGGTCTGGAAAATTTTATTGAAGCTATTATTAAGACAAGTCCGGAAAAGCTTGCAAGTCCGGTTTCTAAAATAATGTCAAAGAATGTTGTGGTGTGCTCTCCAGAAGATGAAATTGATAATGTTTGGCGTTTAATGCAGGAAAAGTCTTTTTCAGGGCTTCCTGTTGTTAGAAAGGGGAAGCTTGTTGGCATTATAACCCAAAAAGACCTTCTTGAGAGCGGTGCTTTGTTGCCGACTTTTGAATCTTCGAAAGGAAGGTTTAGGTCTTCTTCCAAAGTTTCCTCCGTTATGAAAACACATGTAGTTGCTGTAGAGCCTTCTACAAGAGTTATCCGTGTTGCGAAAATTATGGTTTTTAAGAATGTTGGAAGGGTTCCAGTCAAAGATAAAAATGGTCACCTTCTCGGTGTGGTTGATCGGGAAGATGTTGCTAGATTAATTGTTAGATAAAGGTGGAAAAATTTGAGTAGAGAAGGTTTTAGAAGGACACTTCGAGGAAAAGGTCCATTATCATTAAAAACTTCTTCTAGGAAACGTAAAGATGAGATTTTGCGGTTTTCGAAAACTTCTGTGGTTACTATGGCGCCTACTACACCTATTCATGATGCCGTTCGGGTTATGACGAGAGAAGGT
>CBETPM010000064.1:0-5389 GCA_965538135.1 Candidatus Bathyarchaeota archaeon | reverse complement strand
ACACCTTAATGACGCTTCCAAGCGGCAAAACTGAAACTTTATACCATCTAACACCCTTATTTAAAACGGGAAACTTATGGCAAAAGAAAATGACATAGTTGAATTTATCAAAACCCACCAAGGCAAAGCCTCACTAAACGACATTGCAGAAGGATTAAACATACCAAAATACGGACCCAACTCAGCCTACGCCCTACTCAAGAACCTAAAAACTAAAGGTATAGTGGAACGTCGAGGCGAACTCTGGACCCTGACAATAGAAGAGGAATCGAAACCCGTAGAGAAAACTGTTGAAAAACCAGAAGAACATGCGGAGACGGAAGAGGTTGAAGCTCCGCCAGAAGTGGAAAAACTAGTGAAAGCCATGGCGAAAACCATTGCGGAAGCCATGAAAACCGCTCAAGCCCCAAGAGACGAGTGGGAAATAGCCACAAAGCCCATGGCAACAAAAATTGAAAGAGAAGAAGCTAAACTAGAACCCCTCATTTTGAGACCGGACGAAGCGCCAGAAGCCAAAAAACCCCTAATAGGCTTCCCCACAGGCACGTTTATAGACTATTTTTTCCTAACCCCTGAAGGAAAACCCTTAAAAGGCATTCCCATATGCGGACAATTCGCAATAACCGGTTTGCCAGGAGCTGGAAAATCCATCCTTGTAGAAGAGATAGCCGTCAGAGTGGCAGCTTCCGGACGTAAAGTGCTTTTCGCTACAGCGGAAGACACTTGGAAAAGTGCTACTCCCCGTTTCGACTTGCAGTCTCGCCTAAAACAGAAGGCAGATATCTTAGGGCTAGACTGGAATAAGATTCGCGAAAACCTCTTTGTTCTGGACACTGTGGCTTATCCTGAACTTCGAGAATGGAACACTTTCGCAGAAACTTACCGTTACGCAGCAGAAAAAGAGAAAATCGAACTAGTCATAATAGACTCTGTAACAGTGCTTGAAGCCTATAGGGGCGCCCTAAAATATCGCGTCATGGAACTAGCACGATACAACCAAGTTCACGGAATAACCGCCCTCTATGTTAACCAAAGAAGTTCAGAAAACTGGGACAGCTACGACATGGCAGGCGGCATAGGATTAGCCCACAACCTTGACGGCACAATAATAATTGATTATGGACGCGTCTACTGGCAAGACCAGCAAATAGACCTAGCCGCAAGCCGAGGCGAATTCGTCCGTATATCCCGAGTTCTAGATTGCAGAATGTGCAATTTTGAAAGAAGAAGAATAAGAGTTGACATAACATCTGACGGTTTTTTAAAAGCTTTAGAACCCATACCCAAAACCGAAGAAAAACACAGTGAAAAAAGCTAATGTCAACAATCAAACCGCCATCCTTTCAAGAACTTGTCAGAACCTATGGCTCTCCTCAAAAAGCCGTACTCCACCTAATCGAAGCAGGCTTTTCCCCTGAACAAATAGAATGGAAAATGGGCATACCCTATCATCGCATACGCCTCTACATGGAAGGAATAGAACTCAAAGAAAGCTTACCCTTTTCAAAAATAGTGGAAGTATACGAGAGATTGGCGGTATTGCGTAGTAAGAAAGGGAAAGAAACAGAACTAGCAAAATTCTTCCATACCATAAAGCTTCCATTACCTATCAAGACAAGATTTGCAATAGGCGCACTAACGGATGAAAACTTGAAAGTTGGACCAGGAATTGTTGAAAGAAGTATTAGCATGGCAACGGGTGCACCACTAAAAGAGATTAAAAAGCTTCTAATTGATTAAAAAAGTCTAAACACGCTGAATTAACCGTGGAAGAGGTTTACGAAGCTATTAGGCTTTTGCCTAGACTGAAAAGAATAAGGGAAAGAGAACTTCATGTTTCCAGCCTTCTACGATTAAGTACACCCTTAGAAACAAAATACATTGTGCGCCTTTTGCTCGGCGACCTAAAACTGGGCTACTATGCCAGAACCGTGATTAGAGCAGCATCAAAAGCCTATAATATACCTCCAGAAATAATTGAAAATGCCTCAGCAATATTGGGCTTACCTGAAACATTAACCCTCGCTTCACAAGACGCCCTAAAACTTTCAGAAGTAAAAATGCGACCAGGCCAGTTTATCAAGCCACAGCTTGCCCACCTTTATGAACCGGACAAGGTAGCTTATCCCGTTAGAGCGGAGTACAAGCTTGACGGCAGCCGCCTTCAAATTCACAAGTGGGGTACACAGATTCTTCTTTTTTCTAGGAGAGGTATAGAAAAATCGCAAACCTTACCAGAAATTGTCCAAATAGCCGCTAAATTCAATGCTCAAAGCTATATAGTTGACGGCGAAGTAATAGCCGTGGACAATTTTGGAAATCCTCTGCCCTTCCAAGCGCTTCTTGAGAGAACTGTGCCAAGAGAACTGAAACCGAAAGAACTTGCTGAAAAAATGAAAAAAGTGAAAGTTAATTTCAAAGCCTTCGACATACTCTACTTAAACGGTCAAGAACTCGTAAAAAAACCGCTTTCAACTAGGCGAAAATACCTCTTAGAAGTAGTCCCCTCCGAATACATTGTTGAAGGCATGGATTGCCAAAACGAAATACAACTTATGCAGTTCTACGAAGAGGCTTTAAAGAAAAAATACGAGGGAATAGTTGTAAAAAACCTAAACGCACCCTACGAGATTGGACAACGCACGTACACGTGGCTTAAGCTTAAACCAGAACGCGACACCATAGACTGCACAATCGTAAAAGCCCTTTACGGAAAAGGTAAACGAGCAGGTTTGTACTCTTCCTATCTCCTTGCAGTACGCGACCCAACAGAGAAAATGCTATACACCATTGGAAGAGTTTCGAACCTGCCAGAAGAAACAATGGACGCCTTGAGAACAATAATAGAGAAGACTAAAACCGGAGAAGATGAAGAAGGCGTCTTCGTAAAACCCTCAATAGTTGTTGAGGTTACATATCAAGAAATTCAGGAAACCGCTGAGTACACTAGCGGTTTTGCTTTAAGAGTGCCTAAAATCGTTAGGTTTAGAACAGCTAAGACAGTCAACGAAATAGACAATATTGAAAAGCTGAAGAAACTTTTTGAACTGCAATATGAAAGATATCCCTTCCAGTCTCTATAACCTAAAATAGTATCTTCTCGCTTTCAAATCCTTAAGAGCACTTGAATAATCAAGTAAGGCAATTTCGCTGGTGGTCTTGTATTGGTCTATGCGAAGTCCCAAGGCAATCTCAACAAATTCTCTCACTGTTTGGTTTGCGAATTCCCAAGAGGGTCTTCCGAAGGTAAGGCCTGTACAGTTAGAGTCGGCATAAACAAAATATCGGTTTTTCCCATAATAGTAGGCTGCTTCCCTGGCATATCCATATTTAGGTTTATTAAGAATTTTAAAGGGCCAGAGCTTACATGCTTTTGGCTTCATGTGTTGAAGTCCGCATAAGTAAAGGTTTGAAAAGTTGATTAGAAAAATGCATGAGCCGTCGCTTCTTCTTTTTAGAAAGATTTTGTCTAATCCTGCAACCGTCTTGTCTACGCCGTAGTTTTTAACGATTTTTAGCCATTCTTGAAAGTTTAAGACGACACTGTAGGCTTTGCAACATTTCCCGCACGCCACGCATTCCCAGTTGGCTATGTATTTCCATGGAACAAACAGCATTCCCATGCCCAAACTTGCCTTAACGCTCTAAAATTTTCAGAACTTGTTTATCTCTTATAAAATCTATTCGCATAAGGATTAGAGTTTTTTGTAGAGATAAATTGTGTGAGAAGGATACCCTAAATCTGGATTTTCACAGTAATTCAAAACTTTAGCGGGCTTCCACCCAACAATCTCGTAGTCATGCGAGACAACGCGGACTCCGGGTTTAAGTTCAGCTTCAAGTTTTGGCTTGACCTTCTCGTTTGCGCTTGTTGTCAAATATAAAAAGACAACATCTGCAGAAGTCAAATCCACTTTGAACATGTCACCATTCACAATTGTTACTCTATCTTGCAACCCTTGCTCATAAACCGCGTTTAATGCTCTTTTAACAAGGTCTTCTCTTAATTCTACGCCTACGGATCTTGCTCCAAAATCTTTGGCAGCCATTATGACGGCTCTTCCATCTCCAGCACCTAAATCGAAGAATACTTCACCGGGTTTTAGTTCGGCTAGAAGAAGCATTTGACGAATTACTTGTGGCGGACTTGGAACATAAGGTGCTATGTACAGTGCATAAACCTCCTTGCTCAAACATGCGTTTAGATTTTCTGACTTAACCTAGAGTTTTGTTCTTTTAAAGATTTTCTACATTTCTAAGCAACGTAAGTGGCTTTTTTAGGTGTGGGCCTTCGGGCTTCTCCGCATTTCTTGCAACTTTGCGCGCATAATTCAAGGTATTTTGCCTCATCTCCTGAGCCAAGAGCTTCTGCAGCTTTGCGGCAGAGTTCGCTTGGCTCTTCGCATCCAGCTTCTTTGCAAAGTTTTGATATGGAGAGGCATGTTTCCTGCACATCTTTTGGTTCGAGAACTGCTCTGTTGGAGCGGACGAGAAGGCAGATTTCTCTTGCTAGGACACATGTTTGAACATATTTGATTCTTTTAAGAACTTCTTCTCGGAGTTTTTTCCGACTTATTTCCAAATTTTATGTCTCCTTTTTACAACATTGGCGAATGTTTTATTGTATACGCAGAGATAGGAAGGCATCCATTTAAAAGTTGTTGTTTGTCTTTTACTGCTACCAAAATCTTTTGCTTAGGGCTTTGCGTTCGGCTTCTAAGACAAGTTCATAAAATCTATCATTCAACTTTGACTCTTCCTCTAAAACTTCTTTAACGTCTGAAGGCTGCACTTTTCTCGCACACAGTGCAACTGCTGCTGCTTTCCCATATTTTTCTATAAGCTTTGCCGTCTTCAATGCTTGCTTTTTCAGTTTTTCCTCACTCTTAGCCAATTTTCCGCCTTTCTTTTCAATTAATGAAAGCGCCTTTTCCTCTTCAACTTTTAACAATCCCAAGGCTTTAGAGCCGCATCTTGGGCATTTAGGCTTGTCCGGCAAATCTTTGGTGCGAACCATTTCTATGTAGTCCCAGCAGCTAGTGCATAGGAAAGTGCATGTTTCATTGAGCAACCGCGCCTTTGTGGATTCTATGAGGACGGCGCGCATTCTTTCGGGAGGAATAAGATCTGTTTTCATGCTTACCCGTTCAATTCCAACACGCGCTACTGGTGTTGCATTCCCGCCAGTTTCCACCCTTCGTATTTCGATTTTTCCTTCGCGGATTTTTCTCAAAACGTAGATGAGCTTTTCTAAATCTAAATCTTTTGTGAACACTTCTTTTAGGGCTTCCTCGTAGATTGGAGTGCCTTCAAAACTTTGAATCAGCCTTTGTAGGCTTACGTTGCTGAAATCAGCCCATTTTTTCAAGGCTCCGAAACGTCTTGCAAC
>CBETPM010000063.1:0-5397 GCA_965538135.1 Candidatus Bathyarchaeota archaeon | reverse complement strand
GGCTTACGTTGCTGAAATCAGCCCATTTTTTCAAGGCTCCGAAACGTCTTGCAACGTGAATCATCCTCCGTTTGAAAAGTCCTGTTTTAACCGTTGCCCTTGTCAATGTGTCTCTTACTGTTTGGTCTGGCATAGCCTTCATTTCATCAAATAGTGTGAGCAGTTGTTGTGAGTTGGCGGCGCCCATGGTTTGAACGAAGATGCGGTAGGGGTCGTGTTGGACAATAACGCCGTATCCGATTTTCTCCGAAAGAAGCTGTCCTATCAGTTGGGCTAAGGCTCTGTTCGTAAGGGAGCCGAAGTGGGCGTGGATTATGACGAACTCTTCCCAGTCTTCGATGAGTATTCGATGGTCTGTCGGAGCAGGTATGTTAGACCTTACTTGCTCAACTGTTTCCGCTAATGCTTGCAAAATTGCGTCTTTGTCAGAGGGATACTGTTCAGAAAGTTTAGCGGCAACTTCCCTTGGCGATGCTCCTTTTCGCATTTGCTCCTCAACAAACCCCCTTATAACTCCTACTTCCTGGGATACTTCGAAGGGAACTGGAATTTCTTCACCTATCCAGCTCGGTATAGCCCCTGTAGGGTCGTCTACGGGTTTTACGTGAACCTTTTCTTCTGAAATGTGAAGAATTCGCCACGGGCTTCCTCTAATGATGAATTTTATGCCCGGCTTGCCATATTCTGCCATAAAAGCTTCATCTAGAACTCCTATGGCTGAGTCGCTTGACTCGTCCACTACTAAAAATCTTTTCTCGTCTGGTATCATTGAAAGATTGCTAAAATAATATTCATAAAGAGCTTTGTTTCTTCTTGGCTTTAAAACAACTTTGTCTTCGAAAGAAACCCACGCTAGACGGGGAAAACGTTGGTGCATGTACAAGAGAATTTTTTCTATATCGTCTATTGTTAAGTCTTTGTAGGGGTAGGCGTTTCTGAAAATTTCCAGAATCTCATCAAATTCCAGTCTTCGGTTTTTGAGCAGCAAACCAGCTATTTGATGAGTTAAGGCATCATATGGTTTTGGCGGGATTTCCACGGGTTCAAGGTCTTCTTTTAATGCTCTTCTGGCTATGGCTAAAGCCTCCAACGTGTCGTCGGAATCCATTGTAACAATTAAACCTTCAGCGATATGTCCAATTCTGTGACCGCTTCTGCCTACGCGTTGAATGAGTCTTGTTACTTGTCTGGGACTCATGTACTGGATTACAAGGTCTATTCTTCCCACGTCTATGCCAAGTTCAAGGCTGCTTGTGCACACAAGTCCTTTAAGTTCACCATTTTTTAAGCCTCTTTCTGCTGCTATTCGTGAAGGTTTTGCAAGAGAGCCATGGTGTATGGAGACTGGAAAGTCCATGTCCCAGACTTTGAATCTGCTGGCTAAAACTTCTGATATTGCTCTGGTGTTGGTGAAAAGCAAAACAGATTTATGTTTTCCTATGTATTCGCGGATTATCCGCAGTCTCGCAGCAACTTCCGGATGCGTATAAAGCTTTTCAGCAAGCGCAAAATCTTCTTCTTTCGGTTTTGGAAAAACTATTTGCAAATGCATAAGTCTAGCCACTGGAACCCTAACAATTTCCACGCTTCTGCCATTGCCAACAAGAAACTGAGCAACCCTTTCCGGACTTCCGATAGTGGCTGACAAACCTATTATTTGAAAATCTTTTCCAATCATCCATCTAAGTCTTTCCAAAGCTAAAGAAAGCTGGCTTCCCCGTTTGCTGTCAGCCATCTCGTGTACTTCATCTATAATGACCCAGCGAACTTGTTGTAGATGTTGACGCATAATCCAGCCTGGCAATATAGCCTGCAAAGTTTCAGGGGTGGTTATCAAGATTTTTGGTGGGCTCCTAGCCTGTCTTGTCCGCTCTTTTGTTTCTGTGTCGCCGTGTCTCACAGCCAGTTTTATGTCTAGGTTGTTGCACCACCATTGAAGCCTTTCCAGCATGTCCCGGTTTAAGGCTCTTAAAGGTGTTATGTACAAGACTTTTATTCCCGGCTTTTGCGGTTCTTGGAGGAGCATGCTTAAAACTGGAAGGAAAGCGGCTTCCGTCTTGCCAGTGGCTGTGGGTGAGATGAGGAGAACATTTTTTCCTTCAAGGATTTTGGGTATTGCTTTTTCTTGGGGTTCTGTAGGTTTTGAGAATCCCCTCTGCTCAATTAGCCTTCTAACCGGCTTAACAAGAAGATTAAAAGCGTTTTTCTGGGAGTCAACCACGCTTAGCGAAACTCCGATATGCTAAGGGAATAAGCATGAAACCATAGGTAAAAGCGTTTTGGAAAGAGTAATAAGCTGGAATAAGTCTCATTAAAAGCTAGCCCTTGTAAGAAAATGACTTGCTCCTTGTTTTCTAAAATTATTGAACGATAAAAAGAAAGGGGGGAGAGAGGTTAATCTATTGGTGCAACATGGGCTTTGGTGCGTATAACTGGTGTGTGAGCGTAGTCTCCCCAACTACCAGCAACCACAAGCTTGTCGGAAACAGCATCCACGTTCTGCAGCATATTCAGCAGATTATCTAGAAGCCTAGACTTTTTTAAAGCACCAGCAACTTCGCCTTTTTTCACAGCATAAAGCCCCATTCTCAAAACGCTTGTAAAGTCTCCCCGTGTGGGATTGGTAAGGCGGCTGTAATGGAATCGGCGAACAAGCAAGCCCTCTTTAGTTTCCTCAAGGATTTCCTCGCGTTTCCATTTTCCAGGCTTGAAATAGGGGTTTCTAGGTGCGGGAATTGGTTCGCCATTGTAGTTTTTTCCTGGGAAAGAGCTGACGCCTACGGCGAAGGATGCTCTGACAGCGTTTCCGGTGGTCTTTTTATTTTCTATGGCTCCGTAAAAGCTGTCGTAGACGAAGGCTTTCAAAACTCCCTTGTCTATTATTACTTGTTTTCTGGAGGGTGTTCCTTCATCGTCTACGGGTGCAGAACCTACACCATTAGGCATGAGAGGGTCATCAATCAATGATATTTGCTGACTTGCAATCTTCTTGCCCATTTTATTTAGAAATAGCGGAAAGTAAAGCCTTGCAATCATGGGGCTAACAAGCATTGAAACATAGCCGAGCACTCCACAAGCGGGTTCATAGTCCAATATCACCGTGTAGTTGCCTTCTTTCAGCTTTTTAGATTTAAGTCCAGAAACAGCCATTTCTGCAGCATTTTCGCCAACCTTTTTCGGCTTTAGATCTTTTAGACTTCTGCCAGCAGTGGCATCTGAACCTTCCGAAACCTCTTTCCCGCTTTTGGCTGTGGCGCTCAAGCTGGCTTCAAAGAATGTTCCAGAGTTTTTCGCTGAAACTCCATGGGTGTTCAAAAGCAAAGTTTCATAGCAAACCACATTCAGCACTCCAGCATTGTCTTTAATTTTCTTGCTGTGCGCCAAAGAAGCGTCAACAATTTGGTAGGCAAGGTCTACAGCCTTTTCAGAGGGAAGCTCAGCCAATTTTTTATCGTAAACACCAGCAACTCTAGGGATTTTTCCCGGTTTTTGGAAAGAGTATTTGAAGGGTAATTTCCTTGCTTTTGCCGTGGAAGCTGCAGCCTCTACAAGCTTTTCTAAAGATTTTCTAGAGAGGTCTGCTGTGGAACTGAAGCCCAACATTTTATCCTGGATGACTCTTAACCCAACTCCAATGTCGTGGACACCCTTAGCTTCAAACACTGAGTTATTCACCAATCTTACAGTAAGCACTTTGTTAGAAACCAAATAGGCTTCTGCCTCGTCAAGCCCCTTCTTTTCGGCAATCTTAAGCAGGGTCTTTCCAGCTTCTTTTAAACTTGTCATAAGCGATGCCATGCTATTTCACCCCTAAAAGTGTGGCTACACCGCGAATGTATGGACCACCGTTTCCAACGTACAACGCTTGCATGGGATCGCCTTTACCGCATCCGGGCAATGGCAAAAGCTCTATTTTTTTGGAGACAGCGTCTATGCTCTTGAAGAATTTTGGAGCGGTGGAGGTTAAGGCTACATCTCTCAGATGGGTTGTTGGTTCACCATTTTTTATTTCGTAGGCTTCTTGGGCGCTGATTGTCCAGTTGTATCTTTTATCATCTATAGAGGGGTGTCGCATGCAAGAGATTAGGTATCCATGCTTGGTTTCTTCAATAAGCTCCTCTTTTTTCCAATCGCCTTCGCCGAAGAAAGTATTTGACATTCGTATCAACGGTATATATTCAAAAGTTATGGCTCTCATTCCAGCATTAGGCTCAACACCAAATATCGCCGCAGTTTCACGACTATGCATATGCCCCTTCAAAATACCCTTTTCCACAAGCACTTTCCTTTCGGCTTTTACGCCTTCATCATCATATAGGTAATAGCCTAAGGTGCCCGGAACAGTAGGGTCATCATAAGCAGTGAAATAGTCCGAACCTATTTTTTCACCGATTTTTCCAGCCCACCATGTTGTCCCAGCCCATGCTGCCTCGCGTCCAAGAACCCTGTCGGCCTCGCTTGGATGTCCAACAATCTCATGAACCAGCAGGGCAACATAATCATTGTCAAGGATAACCGTGGCATCCTTTTCCATTTTCGCTGCTTTAGCGCTTAAAAGAGCTTCTGCTTTTTGTCCCACTTCTGAGGCGATTTTCTCCATGTTGTTTTTCTCGAAAATTTCGTATCCTCCTGAATGCCCAACAGTTTTCTCGTAAAACTGCGTCAAATCTCCTTTCTTGGAGTCAGCCTTCAACGAAAGCCATGCAAGCGTATTGGAAAAATGAATGTTTGCGCCTTCACTGTTTGTAAAAACTTTGTCAATTTTTATTCCCGTGTATTCGGCTAATCCGCGGAGAATCTTTTTAGAGGTGTGAAGATTTTTTTCCCAAGCTAATATTTGTTTTAGCTTTTCTTCGAAAGCTACGTTTTCAAGGTCTGTTTTCACCTTTGTTTTGTAGGAAGTTTTGTAGGCTTTTGCTTTCGCGAGTTTTACTGGTGTTTGAACATGCTTACTGGAGGCTTTTGCCACTTTAAACGCGATTTCCGCCGCTTGTCTTATGCCATTTTTACTTAAGTCTGTTGTGGATTGGAAACCCCAAGCTCCATTAAAAAGTGTGCGAATGCCTATTCCGCGTTTACGGTTTATTACTCCTCGCTGAACTTTGCCGTTAGCAACGATTATAAGCTCGTTATAGTGATCTTCAAGTCTGGCATCAACATAATCCGCGCCAAGTTTCGAAGCGTAATCAACAGCAAATAAAGCCGAATCTTTATCCATTGTAAATTCATCCGTTCATTTTTGAACTAGGTATTTTATTTTTAACCTAAAAGCTTTTGCAATTTCCACCATACTCAAATAAAGTGTCAACGGTTCTTGGAGATTGATAATTGTAATTGTTACATTTTATTAGGTTAAAAAATAATATTATTTGAAAAATTTTCAAAAAATTATATAAA
>CBETPM010000062.1:0-5429 GCA_965538135.1 Candidatus Bathyarchaeota archaeon | reverse complement strand
TCTTTTCAAGGTTTAGTTTAATATTTTTTCCAAACTTTAACAAGATAAATGTCAATAAAAGTATAGAAATTAAACCTAAAAAGATTTGAGAGGGATTTGGAAGCTCTTGAGCTTGAGTTACTGGTATAAACCCTGGCAAAACTGCAACAGCTGCAAGCATCAACACCTCTATTATATCGTCCACAGTACCTATTCCGAGGGTAAGCTGTCCAAAAGTTGTTTTAATAAGCTTAAATTCGGATAGAATCGGCAAAAGAATAGCTTCACCAACCGTTGCAAAGCTCCTAGAAAAATCTGCTTTTTTAACTTGCCAATTATCCCAAAATCCAAGTTGAAACCTATTATAAACAAGAGAAAGTACATTCCAAGGCTTTCCAACATTTTAAAACGTCGCTTTCAATCGTGGATCTAGACATCCCTGTAGCGGATAGCACAAGTCCAAAAAACAAGCAAGCGAACATCCAAGGCATCCGCAAATATTTCTCCATAAGATAGCCTAAACCCAAAGAAACGCCATAACTAATCACTATTAGAAGAAGAACATCCTCAATTAACTACCCTCCAAAACCAGTAGATACCACCCTTGCTTCACTAGCCGCTTTATCAACAGATAGTTTTTCGCCTTCGTCCCTCTATCACTTTCCATTCAAGCCTTAAACAAGTAAAAAAAGACACCTATAAAGTTTGCTTTATCAAGCTTCCGAATCAACAAATTTTGTAGCCAGGGATACGTTCAAATATCTGTTTAAATTATCGGTTTTTCTTACGTCCCTAGTTTTGCCTCTAGAAGGGAGGAAGAAGTTAGCTTTTCAGCGCGCGTTTCATGTTCAAGAGAACTTATCTTTTCGAAAGGTTTATGGCGATTTCCGCGATGTCAGCACCATATTCTGCTGTTCTTCGGATACTTTCAAGGATAAGTCTTAAGCCGATTACTGTTCTAACGCTTAGTTTGGCTCGAAGAATCTGTTCTATAGTCTCTTTTTCCAGTTCGGTTACCTCACTGGTTTTTGTTATAGCTTGGTTGGCTTGTTTGATGTTAAGTTGGTAAACAGATTTCATTGCTTCTTGACAAACACTGATGGAAGTGTTGCTCATTCTTGAAATTGAAACGATGATGTTGTCGATTATAGGGTATTTCATGGTTGGTGTTACTTGCCCTATTCTGGCGGCATGATCTGCTATTCTTTCGATGCTCTTAGCAATCAGTCGATAACCTAGGCAATCCCTCGAAGTTGATAGCCCTATTTCTTCTATCATAAATCTGTTTTGAACGGCCATTTTCAGTTGTCTGACAACGAAGAAATAAAGGCGGTCTACTTCATCGTCTCTTTGAACTATGTCTTTAGCAAGGGAAAAGTCACCGTTTTTCAAAGCCATCATGGCGTCTTTATGCATGGACTGGGACAGGACATGCATTCGACTTAACGCATCTTTAACTGGAAATTCAACGTGCCCCAGTAGACAATGAGTAGCCATATAAGTAGCAGATTCTTCTATGGTTTCCACTCCTACTAATTTGCGTCTTATAATGTCTTTAATATAAGTTCGATATTCAGTTGCTTTCTGTCTAAATCTCAGACGGATTATGTCATAGCCAACCAAGTAACATGCAATAAATTCTCTCGCTACGTCTTCCGGTTTTTCTACTGTGGAAGTGTCTATGAGGACTTCCAAAGGCTCTTCCTTTTTCTTTTCTTCCTTTGGAATTATTAGTAAAGACATGTCTGGTTGTGTGATCATTTGAACGTGATCGCCAGGTTTAATGCCTACGCTCCTAGCCCAGTTTTTTGGTAACGAAACTACATATGTTGATCCGCCAGTTAGTTGAATTTTCCTTAACAGTGTAGAGATTTCTGATTCCTCCTTTTTATTATCTATATAGACCTCTATATCTATTTTGGTTCTACCGAAATTATGTCGATAAACTATATACTTTAGTTTACGAAGCAAAGGCTCGGTGAGAAATATGAATATGATCGTGAAAATGGGAATACTAAGTGCTTTAATGCTTATCATCGGAATATCGGTTGGAGCATTTGGCATAGCTCCAATACAACGATCGAATTCACAAAGCTTTCCAGAAGATAGCGCTTGGCGAACTGACAGTATAAGCATTTCAGGCTCAACCACCGTGTTGCCCATAGCTGACGCTTGTGCTAAAGTGTTCATGAACAAATACTCGGGCATCACTATCACGGTGCAAGGTGGAGGATCGGGTCAAGGATACAGCCAAGTGATCGACGAAGTCGTGGACATTGGTGATGCTTCCAGACCTCCTAAACAAACGGAGATAGACAACGCTAAATCGAAGGGAGTTGCCTTGTGGTTGCATCCCATCGCATTAGACGCTGTCTGTGTGGTTGTTAATCCATCGGTCGCTTCAAGTTTGAACCTTACCTTACAAGAGGTAGGCAAGATCTTCGCCGGAACATACACCAGATGGAACCAAGTGAAACCCGACTTGCCTGATCAACCCATTTACGTCGTGGTTAGAGAACCGGGTTCAGGTACCAGAGGAACCTTCGAGGAATACGCCATGGATCCTTGGAATTACGAGGTAACAGATGCTGCTCATGTGCAACAGAGCAATCCTAATGTAAAAACAACAATAGAAAACACGCCATACTCTATAGGATATGTAGGTCACGGCTTCCTAAGCGACAAAATGGTCGCTGTTGCCTTGGCAACTGAAGAGGGGCAACCATACTACTTTCCAACACTCGACAACATTGCCAGTTTCAAGTATCCAATCTCACGCTATCTCTACATGGTTACTACAAGTCAACCAGAGAGCGGATCACTCACAGATAGGTTCATCGATTTCGTATTAAGCCCTGAAGGACAGTCGATTGTTGAAGAGCAAGGATTCTTAAAGCTTCCAGAATACCCGCAACCCTTAGGCGGCAGCTAGGAGACCCCACAGCATGAAGCACAAAATGTCAAAAATCCCCAAATTTTTTAAACGTTTAAAAAGTCAACCTATAGAGGCCATTCTGTTCTTTTGCGCCTCGTTTTCTATAATTGTCCTCTTTTTGATGCTTCTTTTCACGGCTAAAGAAGGTTTTTTCGCCTTCTCTAAGTTTGGTTTAAACCTCATTTTAGGTCAAAGATGGGACACTAACCGTAATATGTACGGTGCTTTCCCTTTGACTTATAGTTCTTTCATGGTTGTATCTGGCGCACTCATGATTTCTGTTCCTTTGGGAGTAAGCACTTCCATTTTCATTATGGAAGTTATGCCCTTCTCGCTTAGGGACGTATTCAAATTCCCAATAGAACTTTTAGCTTCCATACCATCAGTCATCTACGGTTTTATAGGTAAAATAGCCCTAGCCCCTTTCATAGCCTCGCTTTTCGGTCTCTTTTCGGGAGAAAACGCGTTGACTGCTTCTCTGATATTAGCCGTTATGACTACACCGACAATCGTAGGCATCTCTGGCGAGATAATCGCAGCTGTGCCTAAAGATTATAAAGATGCTGCACTTGCACTTGGGGCAACAAAATGGCAGACGCTTAAAGATGTTGTGTTACCGTTATCCAAGTCTGGGATATTAGCAAGTGTCATGTTGGGTTTTGGAAGAGCCATAGGCGAAACAATCGCTGTGCTTATGGTGGCTGGCAACGTGGCGAAGATTCCCACGCCTCCATGGAACTATTTAGACCCTGTATACCCGGTTACTGCTGTTATAGCGATGCAGATGGGTGAATCTGCGGTGGGAAGCCTTGAGTACAGCGCTCTTTTTGGCTTGGGACTTATGCTGTTTGTAATAACTTTCATCGTGAACACTCTTGCAGACCTCGTCGTCAAGAAAGGCTCTTTAAAAAGAGGCGCTAAATTATGAACGGAATAGTGAAAGAGAGATTGCTCTTTGCTGCTCTCGGAATCCCGATGCTTATTTGTGTACTGGCGTTCATTTGGATCGTTGGCATACTTTTAACTGGAATCGGAACGGTAAATTGGAGGCTTTTAACTACCAGTGTGCTTAAAGGTGGAGTTTTTGAGATGATAATAGGCACTTTATATCTGCTGCTTGGAGCTGCGGGAATCGCAGGGCCAATAGGGGTTTTGGCTGCTGTATACTTAGTAGAGTATGCTCCACATGGAAAGCTCACGCGTATACTTGACCAGTCTATCAACAACTTGGCAGGTGTTCCCTCTGTAGTGATAGGTTTGTTTGGCTACGCGTTCTTCTGTAGACAATTAAGTTTAGGGGTGTCTCTGGCCGCTGGCTGGCTGACTCTGGCTTTGATGATGCTTCCAATAGTGATTAGAGGAACGGAAGAAGCCATAAAAATGGTTCCCGCTTCATTTAAGGAAGCTGCCTTATCATTGGGAGCAACCAGGTGGAGAGCGGTAAGCTCGACAACCTTGTCGGCTGCCATGCCTGGAATAGTGACAAGCGTCATCTTGGGTATGGCTAGGGTAGCGGGGGAGACAGCCGCAATACTTTTTACGGCGTGCGTAAGCGTAACTAGAGGTTCGCCGAGGTCGCCTTTTGAACCAGTGATGGCATTGTCCTACAACCTCTATATTCAGATAGTAGCCTTAGGCACTCCAGCTCAAAGAGTTTTCGGGATAGCCTTAGTTCTTTTCGGTATTGTTGTTTCCCTTGCGATTTTTGCAATTATACTTAGAACGCATTACAGGAGAAGGCAAATATGGTTGAGATGAACGGGAAGGCTGCTGTACATGTCAGATGATACCAAGATAGATATTCAAAATCTTGATGTCTGGTTCTTTGATAATCATGTCTTAAAAGACGTAAGTTTAAAAATTAAACGGAACGCTGTTACAGCGATTATGGGGCCTTCCGGTTGTGGAAAAACAACGTTCATCAGAGCGATTAACAGAATGAATGAACTTATCCGAGGTAGCAGAACTACGGGGGAAGTGTACGTGGATGGACATAACATTTATGATGAGAACATAAATCTTTATGAACTTAGAAGAAAAGTCGGGATGGTTTTTCAAAAGCCAAATCCGTTTCCAAAATCGATTTATGATAACGTTGCATTTGGACCTAAAATCCATAAAATTGCCAACGGAAAGGAACTGGATAAAATTGTAGAAAGAAGCTTGAAGGCAGCTGCCCTTTGGGACGAGGTTAAGGGAAGACTGCGTGAGAGTGCTTTCAGCCTTTCAGGTGGACAGCAACAAAGACTGTGCATTGCAAGAGCATTGGCGGTGAAACCAGAAATAATTCTTATGGATGAACCTTGTAGTGCTCTAGACCCAACGGCAACCGCAAAAATAGAGACCCTAATGAGAAAGCTTAGCGATAGCTACACTGTAGTGATTGTTACTCACAATTTGCAACAAGCTGCTCGAGTTTCTGATTTCACAGCTTTCCTCTACATGGGTAAGCTAGTGGAGTATGGTGATACTGAAAGCGTGTTTGAGAATCCTCGGAGCAAACTAACGGAGAAAT
>CBETPM010000061.1:0-5548 GCA_965538135.1 Candidatus Bathyarchaeota archaeon | reverse complement strand
CTACGGTCTCCTCTACGATTTTTTAATTTTATTGCCTTGAAATGAGCTTGCCGGCGAAGATTAGATGGGCAATAAACAGTGTAGCTAACATTGAAATTGATATTGATTTCTCAATTATGTTTATCTTTTGAAAATCGTTGAAATCAAGAAAATTATGGCATTTACCAAAATGATTAGAGGACCAGCTGGAAAGCCAGTGAGTTTAAAAATAGAAATCCCTAAGAAAGAAGATATTATTCCGATAATTGTTGCCCCAAAAGCGTATTGGAATAGATTTCGACTTAAGTTCCTAGCACTACAAGCCGGGATCGCTACTAAAGCTGCTGTCAAAAGAGCCCCAACTACTTTTACTCCTAATGCGACGATAATGGCAATTAAAATTAAGTAGACAAGGTTGTATTTTTTGACATTTATCCCTTGAGATTTAGCCAAATCTTCAGAGATATTAATCAGAACCATCTTCGGGTAAATCTTTGTGATTGCCAAAAAAAGGAAAACAGTCAGAAAAGCAGAAATTACTGCCTCTCCAAAATTTACCTTGGAAATATCTCCAACTAAAGCTGCTTCTGCTTGCCCTATAGGTAAAAACAAAAAGGCAACAGCTACTCCTGAAGCAAAAACGACAGCAGTTAAAGCCTCCATCGGCAGTTTTGTTCTTATTTCAAATAACCATATAAAAAGAATCCCCAAGATGACAAAAGGAAAAGCACCCAAAGACATATCAAAACCGTAAATTAAAGCCAAAGCTATTCCTGGCAAGGTTAAATGACCAAGTGGACCAGCTACAAGAGCCATTCTCTTGCTTAACATCAACGTTCCTAAATATCCAGCTGCACCACCAACGGAGATTCCCACAATTAAACTTGATAAAAATTGACTATCCATAGATCTCAGTCATCCTATCTTTAGTGTTTATGGCGATAATACTTTACCTCCTCACCATAAAGCTTTCGCAAGTTTTCAGGAGTTAACACTTCTTGAGGAAGACCACAGCATATGGGTTGTTTATTCAAACAAACAACATAATTGGAAAATGCATAAACAACACTTAAATCATGAGTAACTAACAAAATTGTTAATTTTCTCTCCTCTTTCAATTTTGCCAAAAGCCTATAAACAGTTTCCTCACCCTCGATGTCAATACCAGTAGTCGGCTCATCGAAAAGCAAAACTTGAGGATTTCCAATTAAACTCCAAGCTATTAGTATCCTCTGAAACTGTCCAGAAGATAAATCACCTGCTTTTTTATCTAAGAGGCCCTCCTTCAATCCTACATTTTTGATAATTTCTTTTAGCTCCTTTTCAGAAGGATTTTTCAACTTCAAGAAATCTTTAACACTTAAAGGAACATCTTTGATGAAGGGCAACCTCTGAGGAACATAGCCTACCTTAATATTCTTTTTCCATTTTATCTCTCCTTTGTACGGCAAAAGCCCTAGCAAGGTTTTTAATAAAACAGTTTTTCCTGCCCCATTTGGACCTAAAACGGTTAAAATATCTCCTCTTTTCACTTCAAAAGACAAATCATTGATGATTTTTTCTCCTTCCAATTCCACGCTTAAACGTGTTACTTTTAAGATTTCATCAGTCTGCAATGAATTGTCTCCTTTCTGATTCTTCACAAGAAATGAATATCAGACGCGGGTCTTTTAAAAAGTTTCTTCAGTTGTAAAAAGCAAAGGTCTCCCTTCACTGAGGGCTTGCGCGATCTTCTTTCTTGTGCTTTATACAAGCCTCCATACTGTTCCTCTGGAGACATCCATTCTTTGTCCAGCTTTCATAGTTCTGACGGGATCCTTCATAAATGAATAAGAAATAACTCTTTATTGCGTTAATTTTATTAGCACTATGTATGGAGTTGTGGCCTTTGCGCGCAAAAGCTGCAATAATAGGTGTAGTGGGATATAAGAAATCTGGGAAAACCTCCGTTATAGAAAGTCTCGTTCAGGAGCTGACGGGAAGAGGGTATCATGTAGCAACCGCTAAGCACGTTAACCAAAAGGGTTTTTCAATAGACACAAAAGGAAAAGACACGTGGAGACACTCAGCCGCTGGCGCAAACCCCGTAGTCAGCGTCTCAGATATAGAAATCACCATAATAATGAAAAATGGAGTGCAGCGATTCTCACCCGACAGAATACTCAATTTCACACCGGAAGCTGACATTGTAATACTTGAAGGATTTTCTTGGCTAATCCTAAAGGATGAACACGTAGGCAAGATATTATGCGTCAGAGATAAAGAAGAATACAGGGATTTCAGACAGAAGGTTAAGGGAGAAATCATAGCCTTCTGCTCCACCCAGCCTGTTGGAAAATCAATTTTAAGGATAGAGGAGGACTTCCAAACTTTAGTTAAGCAAGTATTAAGATACGTCGAGAGGAAACGAAAGATTTCGAAGATCCTCAGCCGCCTTCCGGGACTGAATTGTGGGAAGTGTGGGCACTCTTCATGCGAGGAAATGGCCATGGCCATCTACAGTAAAAAAGCAAAGTTAAGCGACTGCATTACCTTACGGCTACGGTCAAAACTGAAAACGAGGATAATAGTCAATAACGCCGAGGTCCCCCTCCAGCCTTTCGTATCGGAGATCATCCGCAGATCCCTTCTGGGAATGGTCTCTACCCTAAAGGGCGTCTCCATAAGAGGCAACGAAGAAATTCACATAAATATAATGAGTTAAAGAAAGGAAACATTCTGATAGGGTAAGATCAAAAACGGCGGAAATTCCCATAGAAGTAAGGAAGTCCGTGGCAATAAATATATACGAAGGCATTCGTTATGCAGAATCAGTTGTGTTGCGTGAAGTGAATAGGAGCGTAGGAAAACGACATTAGGAGTTGGGCTAATCGGATGCGGTGCCATAGGTACCGTGTTGGCTCACGCCATCGATCAACGACGGACTGGAAACACACGATTAGTTGTGGTATATGATCGGGCGTTCGAGAAGTCCCAACATCTGGCGAGTAAACTACTCAGCAAGCCTAGAATTGCTAAGACTTTTGATGAGTTCATCGAAGCCGATGGTCTGGATCTCGTCATAGAGGCGGCATCTCAGGGTGCCGTGAGGCAGTATGCTTCTAAGGTGTTAAAGGCTGGAAAGGACCTGATGATAATGAGCGTGGGCGCATTGGCTGATAGCGAATTAAGGGAGGAAATTAGGCGTAGTGCGTATAGTACTGAGAAGAAGGTGTATATTCCTTCGGGTGCTATCGCAGGTTTAGATGGGATAAAAGCAGCCGTCATCGGCGGGGTAAACCATGTGACTTTGACGACGAAGAAGCCGCCTAAGGGGTTAATAGGCGCTCCCTATTTTGAACAAATTAAGATGAACCCCAACGAGCTGAAAGAACCTAAGGTGATCTATGAAGGATCCGCCTTAGAAGCTTGCAGGCTCTTTCCAGCTAACGTGAACGTCGCGGCAGCTCTAAGCTTAGCTGGTATTGGATCAGAGAAAACTAGGGTCCGAGTAGTGGTTGATCCCACTATTAGGAGAAATATACACAAGATTAATGTTGAAGGCGAATTCGGCGAACTGGAAGTATGTATAAAGAATGTTCCATCCCCAGACAATCCTAAGACAAGTTACTTAGCGGCTCTTTCAGCAATTGCAACGCTGAGAAAAATCACGGAACCCATGTTAATTGGGACGTAACTGTAAAATTGCAAGAATGAGATAAACTCGGACCAACCAAAAATGCTAATTTAAAAGAAGCTATGCTTCTACATGAAATCAAAACGAAAGAAGTGCTACTGAGTAAAATCTCGTTTAGAATGGGCAAGAGAAATTCCCACTATGCGTAAGATACGCCATACACTTATTGTGAAGAAGTGGACACCATGAAAGGAGATTCTCAAGCTCGCTTTTCATCAAAGTTTTTATATTATTTTGTGCATTTTCACACAAAGGTGCTCTGGTATGATTCACTCAACACGACATGAATTCCCAACCCATAAAGATTGTGCCAACTTCAGGAACGGAATATGCACAATAAACGGTGTTGCCGTAGATCCTAATGGAACAATTTGTCCCAATTTCGTAGCAAAAGGCGTTATGAAAACGCGGCCAATAGCTAGGGTACGCCCACAAGCCAGACAAACATATAATACCCACGCGCCGCGCATGCAAAACCATCCACCATACACGCCGCGCTACCTATTACCGACTAAATATAATTTACCATTCTATGCATGGTACGGCTATCACACGCCCTATGCTGTTGGTCCAGCTCCTTACACTCCGGCTACTGAAAAAGGAGGCAATACATTCTTTCCCTTAATGTCGAGAGGTCGCGGAGGTAGGGGCATGAGAAGGGGAAGGAGGGGCGGGTTCGTAGCTGGACCAGGAGGATCTTGCGTGTGTCCTAGATGCGGATATACTACACCCCATACAATAGGCACTCCATGTTATCAGCAAACATGTCCAAGATGTGGAAGCAGAATGACAAGAGGAACCTAGCAGGCTCCGGGAAATATAAAAATATTAGGATTTTCATTTACAGAAAAAATAGGAGGAATTTGATTGGAGAATGAAGAGGACAAGGAATTGGAAAGAATTAGACGAGCAAAATTGCAGGAGATGATGAAGAAAAGCAAGGCTTCTGAAAAAGAGGCAATAGTGTTGAATAAGCCTATCAAGGTGACTGATGCAACATTTGAGGAAATGATTCAGAATCATTCGCTGGTTGTGGTAGATTGTTGGGCGCCTTGGTGTGGTCCATGCCAAATGGTTGCTCCTGTTATAGAGGAGTTGGCGCGAGATTATGCTGGGAAAATCTTATTTGGCAAGCTGAACGTTGACGAAAATCAGGCAGTTAGCATGAAATACCAGATAATGAGCATTCCAACACTATTGGTGTTCAAAAACGGAAAACTTGTAGATAGGATTGTCGGAGCGATGCCTAGGCAAATGTTGGAACCGAGAATAGCACGTTATCTTTAAGACTGATAAAATTGATTGTGGAGATAAAAATAAACTATGACAAATGCATCAGATGTAAGCAATGCATTAAAGCATGCAGCTATGGAGTTATAGAGTGGCTTGACGACATGCCTGTAGTCGTAAATCCTAAAAGTTGTGCACTTTGTTTGGAATGCGAGAGAAAATGTCCTGTTAATGCAATAGCTCATAAGGAAAAATAAACGAAAGAGGTAAATAAGCTGGTAAGAACTCAAATATGTGATGATAATGGGCATGGACGAAAAATTGATAAAGGAGTTTTTGAGCAAGAAAAACATTTTCGCTGTTGTTGGTGTGAGCCGTGATCCTAAAAAATATGGTCACCAAGTGTATAAAGATCTGAAGAATGCGGGTTATGAAGTTTATGCCGTAAATCCGAATGCAGAGGAAATCCTAGGCGACAAGTGTTATCCAAGTCTCGAAAACTTACCCGTAAACCCTGATGTTGTTGATGTTGTGGTTCCTTCGAGGGTAACAGAGCATATGGTTGAAACTTGCAAGAAACTTGGAATCACGAAGGTTTGGATGCAGCCAGGTTCAGAATCAGAAAAAGCCATCAAATTCTGCGAACAGAATGGTATCGACGTA
>CBETPM010000060.1:0-5585 GCA_965538135.1 Candidatus Bathyarchaeota archaeon | reverse complement strand
CTTTGCGTATGTAGGCTGCAAGCTCTATTGTTCGGTTGTTTACAGAGTTTGAAAGGTTAAACCCTATAAGTGGTGTGGTGCCGTCTTCACGGCTGAAAAGTTTTGCAGTCATCAGCGTCCAGAATATAAAGTATGGATTATCGTTTCCCGCATAAACTGAAATTTTAAATTCAATATCAATTCCAAGTTTGTGAAGCAAATAACCCAGCATAATGGTTCCAGCGTTCACATTCAAAACCTGTCTAACACCATACTCCGTATAATAGTGGAGAAACTCGTCAACCCATTTCAAAGCATACTCGTTGGGCACGCCGACACCGCCAAAATAACCCGTTATAGTTTCTGGACCACCCAAATGCACGTTTATAGGCATGCCGTCTGGCCCAGGCATTGTTCCTTTGGTGTCTAAAGTTTGCACGTAAGAAGCCCCCATTACATCCATGGCAGCGGCAAAAGCAAAAATGTCACCGTCTTCCACCTGCTCTTTCATGTTTCTAACACGAATGTAGCGGGCGGGCATCAAATCTCCATTTTGAATTGCTTGTTTTGCCTCTTCTATTAGCCATGGAAAAAAGTTGCAAGCGCTAATTTCCAAAGTAACCGCGAAATCCTCGTCAAAATGCATAGAACTGAGTTTTTCACCCAAAATTTTTCTCCGATAATCAGCTACGCTTATGAAAGCGTTTCTATCGCGCTGTTTTATGAGCCATTCCAAATCTTTAAGGTAGGAAGGATTTTTAGCTTCAAGTTTCCTCATAAGATTTTCAATTTCACCCGCTTCCCTTGCCTTGCGATTAATTTCGTCAACTCCACCATACTTTTCAATAATCTCTAAAAGGCTGTTGACAAGAGGATTATCCTTCTCTAAAAGAAAACTGTTAATTTCCTCTAGTCTTTCTTCACTAACCCTTAATTTCTTTTTAACATCCTCCATTGAGCCACTCTCATAATTGAAAGGTGTTCGGTTATACACGTTGCAGACTTTTAGATTTTTCCATAGAATCATGTCTTAATTAAGGTTTTCAGATTCAAAGTTTAAATTGTTTAAAGGCAAGGTTTAGATAAAGGTGTAGAGACATGTTTAAGCCTGAGGGAATTTTTCCAGCTCTTGTTACTCCTTTCACTGATGATGGAAGGTCTATTGATGAAGAAAGACTGCGCAACCTAGTAAACTATTGTATTGAGTTAGGCGTTCATGGCATTGTACCGGGAGGTACCACAGGAGAATTCGTTAACCTTACAATTGAGGAAAGGAAACGTCTTTTAGAAGTGGTTTTGGACGAGGTTAATGGAAGAGTTCCAGTAATCGCTGGAACCGGTGCAAGTGGAACAGGCCAAGCGTTAGAGATGACTAAATACGCTAAGGACTTAGGCGCTGACGCCGCTTTGATTGTTACGCCATTCTATTTGAAGCCAGCAGACCGCGGAATCTATGAGCATTATGATACTATAGCAAGCAAGGTGGAGCTCCCCATAATATTGTATAATATTCCTCAATGCACTGGTGTTGAACTCACGTGGCAGATGGTTGAAGACCTAGCGCAAATCCCAAATATTGTGGGATTAAAGGATAGCAGCGGACAACTACGTTATATACTTGCTGTACTAGAAAAGGTGAGAGACAAAATCAACGTTTTATGTGGGCATGATGAGGTTGTTGTTGCAGCATTAGCCGCTGGATGCAGTGGAGCCATACTTGCAAGCGCCAATGTAATACCCGACATTTGGGTTCAAATCTACAATCATGTGAAAAATGGCGAACTGCAGAAGGCTCGCGAAATACAATATAAAGTGCAGAAAATAGCCAGAATAATAGCTGGAAGCGGAGCCGTAGGAACAAAAGAAGCCCTAAACATTATGAAAATCAAAGTGGGGCCAGTTAGAAGCCCCCTCAGCGTAGGAGGTGAACTCACCTACGAAGCAAGAGAGGAGCTTCGTCTTGACTTGGAAAAGATAGGCAAGATAAAGCCGAAACCAGTAACCTTTGAGGTTTCTGAAAAGCCATTGGAAGAACGTTTCATGGCTATTGACATAACTCCAAACATTATTAAAGACTTTAAACTGCGGGTGGGAGAAGCCTTAGCTGGGAAAGGTGCTGAAGTGGCCCACATAGATCTTCTCCTAGGAAGGAGGGACGGCCCATTAGGCGAAGCTTTCGCGAAAGCTAAGGCTTCTCCAACGCCGGGACATGAGCCTTTATTGGCTATTTTGGAGCCAAACCTAACCGTTAAGCCTGTAACGCTAATAGTTCCAACTGTTAGGATTACGAGTATGCGTCAAGCCAGCATGGTTTACGGACCAGCCCAAACGGCTGTGGCGAAGGCTGTTGTGGACAGCGTTGCCGACGGAACCATTCCAAAAGAGGCTGTTGAGGAACTAATCATTATAGCCAATGTGTTTGTGCATCCTACAGCAGTGGATAGACAAAGAGTTTACATAAACAATTATAAGGCAATGCGTCACGCCATCAGAAAAGCAGTTGAGGAAAGGCCAACAATAGACGAACTTATCGAAAACAAGGATAGGTCGAAACACCCGTTTAAATATACGCCTTAGGGAGCACGCTTTGACCAGTCAAAAGATAAGAGAAGGCGACTATGTTCTTCTCTATTTAAATCAGAGAAAAACGTATCTGGTTAAGGTTGAGGCTGGCAAAAACTTCCACACTCATAAAGGCTTCATTAAATTTGACGATTTAATTGGAAAAGAGTATGGATGTACCGTTAAAAGTAATTTAGACGTGGAGTTTGTAGCTTTGAAGCCTCTTCTACGCGATTACATTGTAAAGTCGGTAAGGCGCACCCAAATAAACTATCCGAAAGACATAGCTCTCATAGTGATGTTCAGCGGAATCGGCTCCGGAAGCCGTGTTGTAGAGGCGGGGACAGGTACTGGAGCCTTAACCACCGCCATAGCCCATTACGTTAAGCCCTATGGCAAGGTTTACAGTTACGAAGTCAAAGACGAATTTCTCAAAGTGGCAGAGAAAAACCTTAGACGTGCAGGTTTAGCGAAGTTTGTAGAACTGAAAAGGGGAGATGTAACAGCAGGAATACAGGAAAGGGATGTTGATGCTGTTATCCTTGATTTGGCAACTCCGTGGCTTGTTGTTCCCCACGCTTATGACGCCTTAAAATCATGTGGCACAATAGTATCCTTCAGCCCCACCATAGACCAGGTTGTAAAAACAGTTGAAGCATTAAAAGAAAATTGTTTTGTTGGCATAGAAACAGTTGAATGTTTAATGCGGCAAATGCAGATTGAGAGGGGAAAAACTCGTCCACATACTTTGATGACTGGGCATACTGGCTACATAACTTTCGCCCGTAAAGCAGCAAAAGCAAACTAATCCGCATTTCCTCTGTAAAAGATAAGCGAAAGCAGAAAGAGGAAACTTGAAGAGATAGCAAACCAAAATCCTATAAAAGGTTGAGATTGAATTATGAGAGGGTAACCACTTAACGGCTGTGCAGAAATTCCAATAATACAGAAAAATAACGCGCCAAGAGATAGGATAAGCGGCGCCAAGATTTTTAAGCGTCTATTGAAACCAGCTTTTTTAGCTATAAGAAGAACTGAAACCATCGTTAAACTTTGAAATATAAAGATCAAAAAGGATGTATTAGGGAAGGGCGTATCTGGGTTAAACCAGTAGTCCCATAAAATTCGAATTTGCCACTCGTTCCTTAACGTTTTCACTACAGCCATAAACGACCATAACCAAGCCTCTTCTGGAATAGATGGCGGTGGGAAAATCCAATATCCAAAATCTGGACGCATTATCATCGCAAAAGCATATTTTTGCCATAGCCATGGCGTAAAAAGGGCTATGAATTGGCTTACAGTTGCCATTACAGTGAGTGCCTTCCATTTGTTGAAATAGCGTTTTATTTTCACAGTTGGCAATGTTATTTTGACTTTTTTAACGTATTTTTCCATAAAGGGATGATGCCTCTGCTAACTAGTATCACCACTCCCAACGATGCAAAACACAGTGGCACTCCTATTATTATTCCTTGGAAAATCCACCAAAGGCTTATTGTCAGAATTGATAAAACAGGCGTTAATGAAG
The DNA here is from genome assembly GCA_965538135.1 of Candidatus Bathyarchaeota archaeon. Lineage (GTDB taxonomy): Archaea > Thermoproteota > Bathyarchaeia > Bathyarchaeales > Bathycorpusculaceae > PIXZ01. Next base: position 1,513 of record CBETPM010000060.1, on the reverse strand, counting down.
CCCCGATTACAACTCCATTTACTGGTTTAACTTCTTTAAGGTTAAAATTAATTGTTGAATAGGCTTCTTGTCCCTCTTGCGGTTCCTCTCTATGTTCTATACTAATATTTATGTATGTGACTGTTCCATTTTCGTCAATTATTGCTCTTGCATTAAAAGTGAATGAGGTCACATTAGAAGGCGGCACTTTACAAACCATGAAACCTGTCCAGGCCTCGTCTTGATATGTCATATGTAGGGATTTGACGTATCCATCCATATTATTGGTTAAGATTTCAAGCTTATTAACTACATATTCAAATGCGTCTCTATCTAATTCGCCTTCAATTGTTTCAGAAATTAGTTTGTAGGTTTGCTGCATGTTACTAGACATTGTTGATTCTGATAATCCCCGTGAGCTTTGTAATGAAACAAGAGTGTCTACATCTACATATTGCCTTTCATTATTGACGCCAACATAAAATACTAAAACAGCAATTACAACGCTAAGAATTACTGCTGCAATAAACTCTTTCCGTTTTAGTTTCACTTTCATATCCCAAACACCAGTAAATTAGTTGTAATAACCTTCTATAATGCTATGTTTTAGAACAAGACGGTACTAAAATTAGAACAAAGACAATTAGCAACATCTAACCCATCGGTACTCATATCGAGTTGCCTTACGCCTTAAAGCTATATATCCAACACAGGCAATTACAAAACTTACAGCTAAAACTGTAATTTCATCGAAGAAGTTTTCCTGCTTTCCTAAAAGCGTATATCTCTCAAGTTCTTGCATGGACTTATTAAGAGTGGAAAGTGACATTCCGTAGCTATCAACTGGTTTAATTTCCGCCATAGTTATCAATGGAACCAGTGTAAAAGCTATTCCCAAAACGACGGCAGCCGCAAAGTAAAACACCGTTTTCTTCATTTGGTAGTCCTCCATGAAGGATAAGGGCATTGATGGCTTAAAAGTCTACTTTTTAGAACAGTGTGAAACATTTTCAAAATGGTTTCGCCCTCCATAGCCTAACAGTTTCTATCCAAAAAATTGCTGACGCTATTGACCCAAACATTACGGCATAAAAGCTTGGAAGAATTTGACCTAAAAAACATAATGTCAAATAGGTAGTTAGCATGGTTGAGAGAAAAACAGAATAGAAAAAATAGCGAGGCACAAGAAAACGTCCCATACGTGTAAAAAACTTTAGGATACCAACTTTCACTTCCTCTTCAAGCACATATTCTCCAGTTCTCTTTTTACGCACAAGACCTAAATCATGCAGCTTTTCTAGATGGTGAACGGCGATGCTTGGACTTGAAAAACCTAAGGCGCGTTGAACTTCCCGAATGCCCACACTGTGACTGGGCTGTTGAAGAAGATACCAATATACTAAAAGCGTTTTACCTTTCAATGACGATTCAATAACTTTCAAATCAGTTTCGACACGATTTTTTGACATAAATTTCCCTAAAATACACATAGAGCCAAACCGCTTAAAAGCCTAATTTAGGTTTGACTTTTAAA
>CBETPM010000059.1:0-5726 GCA_965538135.1 Candidatus Bathyarchaeota archaeon | reverse complement strand
TAATATTCGCAGTCTTGATGCGGACATAGGATATGTAAAATCTTTTGCTGAAGAATGGGATAAATCTCAAACGAACGTAATTGCTGTGGGTATGCTTGACGTCCAAAGGTTAGGCATAATCTTCGCGGTTTTAGCTGCTTCTGTAGGAACTGCCCTTATTAGCGCTGTTAGTATGAGAGAAAGAAGCCGTGAAGCCGCGATGATGAGTGTTAAAGGCTTGTCTTACAAACAGCTTATCATAGTTTTCTTAACAGAAAACCTTGCCCTAGTAACCTTTTCCGTCTTACTAGGCATTTTCGTCGGTTTTATAGTCGTGTATGGAAATATCTCCGCATCCAACGCCATGACTTATGAACTGATTAAAAGACGCCTCGTTTTCCCATTAGATTCCACGCTTATGTTAACTTATTGCCTAACCCTCATTTTTGCAGCCACAATTTTACCAATCCTAATAATGTCAAGAAAATATGTAACCAAACTCGAAAGGATGGTTAGACTAAGATGAAAGGTTTAGACGTAAAAGTTAGAGACCTAGTGAAAGTCTACCGCTTAGGCAAAATTGAAGTCCAAGCCTTACGAGGTTTAAGCATGGACGTAAAAGCAGGCGAACTAATATCCGTCATAGGTCCAAGCGGGAGCGGAAAAACAACACTTCTCAACATTGTTGGAGGCTTAGACCAAGCCACAGCCGGCATGGTTCAAGTCGGCGGCACGTTAGTAACTGCCCTACCAACAACACAGCTGGTTGAATATCGTAGAAAAACTGTAGGTCACATATTCCAAACGTTAAATCTCATACCAACTTTGACAGCAGCCGAAAACATCGAGCTTCCCATGATAGCTTTAGGGGTTCCCAGAAAAAAGAGGGTTAAACGTGTAAAAGAGCTTCTCGAAATTGTCGGTCTGTTAGACCGAGCTAATCACAAGCCAGAAGAGCTAAGTGGAGGCGAACAGCAACGCGTAGCCATAGCAACCGCCTTAGCTAATGATGCCCCAGTTATTCTTGCAGACGAGCCTACTGGCGAGTTAGACACTATGAATGCGAAAATTGTTGTTGACTATCTGGTTAAAGTGAACCGAGAACTTGGCAAAACAATCATAATGGTAACTCACGACCCTAGTGTTGCAAGAGCGGCGGATAGAATCCTCCGCATAGAAGACGGCGTAATAAAAATGGCTTTGGCACCCTCCGAGGTTATAGTTGAAGAAAAGGCGTCTTCCTACATTGACCAATTAAGGGCGAGAATAGCGGAAATAAATGAGCGGCTAAAGCAGTTGGATGAAGAGTTTAAATCTGGAAAAATAAGTGGAGACGAATATGTAGAGAAGAGACAGAACCTCAAGAATACTAAAGATAGTCTCCAAGAAGAACTTCATAGAATGGGAGTAGTAACCTAACCCGCTTTCTTCACCACATTCACTCCACGATTTTTCAATTCATCCAAAAACAACGAGAAGAACTCGTTGTTCATGCCTAGTTTTTCCGGCGGAACTACACCCTTAACTTTTAGCACACCCTTCAGCATTAACTGGGCAGTGATAGATGCTGGATAAGCAGTGGTTCTAGCCATAGCAGTGACTCCGCTCTTTTCATCGTAAAAATCCAACAGATGATAAGCATAACGTGCTCTTTCACCCTTTTTAACGCCGAAAACTTCAACCTTCAACGCCACTAAATCTTTAACCTTTGGCATCCGAAGTTTCCGTTCAAAAAGTTTGGCTGTAACCTTTCTAGGAGAAACCTTCACGTCATCAACAACAATTGGTTCTCCGTCGAAAAACCCCAGAGCCCTAAGCAGTTTCACCTTTTCTGCATGCCCAGGATATCTCAGCGTCTTTTCCCACATCTCGCCCACATCCTTAACGGTGTCAATTAGCGTTCGCAAACCATCAGTGTAAAAAGCCTCAAGCCTCCCTACACCTGGAAAGTCTACATGTTCTAAACCTTCAAGAGCTTCAACTCTTATCATTTTACCATTTTCAATTATTCTCGCTTTCCGCGTATACTCATCAATTAGGCTTTCCGAAGACCAAGTTACAACATAACCCAAAGGCGGAAGAGGCTTTTCCGGAAGCCCGCCAACCATAATGTGAACCTCCTCCACCTTGTCAAGTTTTTTCGCGGCATGTCCCACGAGAAAGTTGCTTATGCCCGGAGCTAATCCACAGTCTGGGACAATCGTTACACCAGCCTCAAAAGCCTTTTCATGCAGCGTAAAAGGGTTTTCCTCTAGGAAAGAAACATCCACTAAATCCTTACCCGCAAGGATGCATGCCTCCATTAAGCCATAACCTAAACTTCCAGGAAGAAAGCCCATTACAAGGTCAAAATTCCGTAGAAAATTAACAAGTTTTGAACGGTTTTCAGCATCTACTTTTGCCCAAGAAACATTGTTTCCGCCGATTTTTTCAGCAACTCCGCGTGCATGCAATTCATCTTTGTCGGCAACAACAACATGGACAGAGCTTAGGCTTTTGGCAATGTCTTCTGCGGCGACAGACCCTATGTTTCCACAGCCTAATACAAGAACTTTCATAGATTTTATTCCTCCTTCTTTTGAATTAAAATCTTCCTAAATGTTTAGTTTAATTATAGAAGATTGATTTGAAAATCTTATATATCAGCATAGTAATTGTAAGACTGAGCGTCATGGCTGAAATCTGTCCAACATGCGGGCTTCCCAAAGACTTGTGCGTCTGCAGCGAAATAGAAAAAGAACAACAAAGAATCCGCATAAGACTTGAAACAAGAAAGTTTGGCAGACCAACAACAATAGTGGACGGCATAAACGACAAAAACGCGAACCTAGCAAGCCTAGCCCAAAAACTTAAGGGCTACTGCGCGTGTGGAGGAACCGCTAAAAACGGCCAAATACTACTCCAAGGAGACCACCGCGAAAAAGTTCGCCAATACCTAATAACGCTAGGATATCCCGAAGAAAACATCGAAATTCAATAATTACCCAAAATAAAGGTGCAAGCCCAAAATGAAACTGCTACAAAATTTACGCGAAGTATTTAAGACACTAAAACATCGGAGACCATCAAAAATATACTGTCCAAGATGCGGCAGCCCAAAAATCCATTTATCAAGCAGCCTGGACTATTGGCTGACGCCTAAAAAATATTTCTGCGAAAACTGCGGGTACAACGGACCCATAGTTATGGAACTTGAAAAAGAAGAATAAACGTTTAGTCGGGGAGCTCCAGATTTAGTTGCCTTTTTAAGTTTTTGTAACGGTTTCGCACAGTAACTTCTGTAACTCCCGCAGCCTCAGCAATGTCTTTTTGAGTCTTCTTTTCATTATTCTGCAAACAAGCAATGTACAGTGCCGCAGCAGCCAAGCCCATCGGGTCTTTTCCAGCGGCAGCTCGCTTTTTCCGTGCTTCTCGAAGAATCTGTATGGCAAGTCCCTGAGTCTTACCGGAAATCCCCGTTCTTTCAGCTATTTTTGAAATGTAAGTAAGCGGGTCAGCAATCGGCATTTGCACATCAAGCTCGCGAAGCAAAAGCCTATAACACCTAGCAACATCCTTCTTATCCACAAGACTTGCCTCCGAAATCTCCCGCAAAGTTCTCGGGGTACCGCTTCCGCGACAAGCAGCATAAAGAGCAGCTGCAGCAATAGCTGCGATAGACCTACCGCGAACAAGCCCCTTATCCAACGCCTTACGATAAATAACCGCTGCCTTTTCTTTGATAGGGGGAGGAATGTAAACCTTATCGGAGAGGCGGTCAAGCTCTGCCATTGCCTGAGCCAAGTTTCTATCAATCGAAGAATGCACTCGAGAACGTATCTGCCATTTTCTTAGACGCCACATTTGCAGACGTGTGGATAAAGGAAGTTTTCTTCCAAAGGCGTCTCTGTCCACTTGGCTTATGGCTGTTGACAAGCCTTTATCGTGAACTGAGTAGGATGTTGGCACTCCCACGCGGCTTCTGGAAGCCTTCTCTTCCTGCGTAAAGGCGCGCCATTCTGGTCCTTTGTCCATCATCTGCTCTGATAATACCAATCCACATTCGCCGCAGACGGTTTCACCGCTGTCATAATCGTGAATAAGGTTTTCACTACCGCATTCTGGACATTTATCCATTAAGCGTTGACTAACTCTGCCTTCTTTTTTGCTCAAGTGTGCTTTCTTCCTTTTGCTGTAGAACCTTCGCCTCTTGTTTTCCTCATCTTGGTCGTCGGGGATCAGAAAAAGCACATCCGGCCCCAGTGTGCCTATCTAGATGAAATGTTGTAATATATAAATTTTACGGTTCAGTTTAACATATCTCCTTCACAAATTTTGAATACTTATATCCACTAATAATCTAAAATAGAGGATTCACAAATGAAGCTTCCAGAAAGAATAAGAAGGCCTCTAGAGAAAGTCGTAAACGAATTGAAAACTAAAGAAAACGTTTGCGGTATAGGATTATTTGGAAGCTGGAGCCGCGGCGACGCCGCAACTTCCAGCGATGCAGATTTGCTAATTCTAGATAAAGGCGATTTTGAGTACGAGTTTGTGGAAAGAATCGAAATTGGCGGCCTATTTATTGATTTGAATCATGTCCCAAAAAAGTGGATTCAAGGTCCAATTCCTCCAGAAATAGATCAAAAACTGTACGAGATGAACATTCTTTATGACAGAGACTGGTCTTTGGCTAACACGAAACTTTTGATGAACAAATCGTATGCTTCAAGTGAAAGGGTGGGCATCCGAACTGAAGCCCACATTGTGGATTCAGACATCTATCTGAGTCGTGCAACCTCAGCTTTTGCAAGAGAAGACTTTAAAAGCGGTAAACTGTTCGCCAGATTAGCAGTGGAAAATGCTTTAAAGATCTTAGTTGAAATATGTCATGAACCTTTTTCAAACAGCCGTTTTGTGGAAAAGCTGGAACTTTCATCTAATAGACTCGGCATGACCAGCTTGTTCAACCATTATTTGGAAACAACTGGATTAGATAGGGCATGTATAGAAAAAGTCAAAGAAAAGCTAAAAGTTTTCAAAAATATTTGGAATGAAGTAAAAGCTACAGTTCAACAAAATCCCAATGTTTTGGAAAATTGCCATTTCAAGATGAGAACAAAACTCAATTACTATCTGACTCCCGCTTTTCTCCATGGCGCTCTAATACGAACAAGCGGATTAATAGATTCAGAAAAAATGGTTGAAGCTTCGCATTACATGGACATGATGCTCATAGATATCCTTGAGAATTATGTCTGGTTCAAATCCTTAACAGACAAGGTTAAAGTAGATTATACAACGTTGATACGCTCCTTAAAAATCCTTGAAAAGAAAACACCAGAAAACTATGAAAAGGTGATAAAATTTCTAAATTTAACAGCCATAGAAAAAACTGATGCAGCTAAAACCATTGAAAAAAGCAGAGAATTAATTCTGAAAATAAGAAAAGAGCGAAAAAGTTTAATCAAAAAACTGGAAAACTGAACATTTACCCAAAATGTCTATGGAGAAATTGCTTATTAGAGAGTTTTAAAATCCAATAATGTTGAAGCCCGGTGGTGTAGTGGACAAGCATAGCGGGCTTTGGACCCGCTGACGAGAGTTCGAATCTCTCCCGGGCTACCATTAAGAATTTGTAAGATTTTTCTATCAAGAAATCCACTTTATTTGGTAAGAGGTAGAATATTGTGATAACTAATCCTGTTATTAAGACGCTGCTTGAGCATAAGTCAATTAGAGAATATGCCGATGAGATGCCTTCGGAT
>CBETPM010000058.1:0-5763 GCA_965538135.1 Candidatus Bathyarchaeota archaeon | reverse complement strand
CTGCTGCCAATACTACTATAGGGTCTGAACCCCTTTCTTCTATTTCCATCTCTGCCACGCCCGGCCCCATTCCTCGGATGTTTCCGCTGAAGGCTGTCTTCAAAAGATCTTGTCCTGCACCGTAGAGTTTCAGTTCTAAGGCCTTGTCAGCGGCTTCCTTGAAAGTGTCCCATGCCAGCTTATGGATTTCCGAGTTTAACTCACCTCTTTGATGCACCATAAGAAGCTGAAGGTCATCTCCAACGTTAAAAACATAATAACTGTTTATCAAGCCCTCTTCTTTCGCGCTTTTAAGGTTCTTTTCTGCAACGTTAATAAGAGGTTTAGGAACTACATGATGTCCAGCCAAGGAGCCCACATCACATTTTAGAAGTGAAATTGTAGTTTTTGGCATAATATTTTACACCTATTAATAGTCCTTCTCGAGCTAGAGTTTACCTTTTAGCGCTTTTAAAATTTCTGAAATGAAACTTGAAAAGAAATCGTGAAATAATTAAAGTCGCATAATTGGAAGGGATGGAGGCTTGTTGCTTGGAAAAGCTCCGCGTATTTTCTGTGAAGATACCAGAAGAGGTTTACAAAGAACTGGTTTTACGTGTACCAGAAGGTGAACGCAGCAATTTTGTTCGCGACGCCATAATAGAGAAGCTAGAAAAGACACCTAAGCCGGACAAAATTTTGGAATTAGAGAATAGGATTAGCAAAGTGGAAAGCGAACTTTCGGAGATAAGGAAGTATCTTGCAGATTTGGAACTACTTACCTATGGAAGAGAAAAAGTGAATCCACACACTTTTTGTATAGACGAATTAGACCACAAAATAATTGATTATCTTCTCCACTATAAGGGTGCAACCACCCCGGAATTAGCAGAATATCTTAAAACAAACAGATGGCTGGTCTTAAACAGGTTGAGAAGGATGGAGAGAAACTCGAGAAAACAGCTGGGAAAACCGATAGTAAAATATTATGCGGGTGAAAAAGGCGGAAAAAAGAAAGCTTGGTGGATAAGCGAGGAAATAAATGAGTTCTGATGGGCAACTATTAATCTTAGGGTAAAACATTTTAACTTTATGAAATATGGGGCCCGTAGCCCAGTTTGGATTAAGGCGCCGGCCTCCGGACTATAAGGCGTGGAAGAAAGCCGGAGAACAGGGGTTCAAATCCCCTCGGGCCCGCTAATTTCTGGGTTCTAACTCCTCGTACTTTAAAATGGATTTTCAAGAGGAGCACCAAATTTGTAAAGACTCATATAGTTGCTTGTCTTATTCGATAATTCTTAAAACACTTAAAGAAGGCAAAAATCATGTCAAACAACTTGTTATCCCTTTATAAGAAGTTAATGGGAAAAGTCAAAGAGATTTTCATTTTCGACTCTGCCGGAGCCATAGTTCACTGGGATATGGAGACTATGATGCCGCCTAAAGCAATAGGGTTGCGAAGCCAACAGTTAGCCTTGCTAAGCCGCATAGAACATAAAATGAGTACTGACCCGGAAATAGGGCGAATGCTAGAGGCGATTATGAAACACCCAGAATACGAAAATTTAGATGCTGTTCAAAAAAGAAATATTTACCTAGTGAAGAAGCATTATGATGAGCAGACGAAACTTCCTGAAGAATTAGTGGCGGAAATCGCAAAACAAAGAGCTATAACTACAGACGTTTGGAAAAAGGCTAAAGCGGCAAAAAACTTCGCCATCTTCAGACCAGAACTTGAAAAACTTGTGGAACTGCAAAAGAAAGCAGCAGAAATCTTAATGGAAGTGAAACAAACAGAAACAGCTTACGACGCACTGATAGACATTTTCGAACCTAAAATGACCGCAAAAACAATAACAAAAGTCTTCGATGAACTGCGACAAGGCTTAGTCTCTATTTTAAAGAGATGTGAGGCCTCTCCTAAACAGCCCGACATAAGCATCCTAAAAAGAAGAGTGCCCATAGAAATCCAGCGCAAAATCGCCAAAGCCATCGCCGAAGTTGTCGGATACGACGTGTCGTCAAAAGAGGCTGGAGGAAGAATCGACGAAACCGAACACCCTTTCACAACGGGGTATTATGACGACGTAAGAATAACCACCCACTACTACGAAGACAACTTCGCGTCATCAATATTTTCAGTCCTTCACGAAGCCGGGCATGCCCTTTACGAACAAAATTTAAAACGAGAATGGATGTTCCAACCCGTCGGCACAGCATGTTCCTCAGGTTTTCACGAATCCCAATCCCGTTTCGTAGAAAACATAATAGGGCGATCTCGTGAATTCTGGGTATACTTCCTACCAAAACTGAAAGAAATCGGGGGACCACTGCTTTCAGACGTAGATTTAGATAGGTTTGTTCATGCCATAAACCAGGTGAAACCTTCAAAAATCCGCGTAGAAGCAGACGAAGTTACTTACTGTCTTCACATAATAATAAGATTTAACTTAGAAAGAGATCTATTCGCAGACAAGATCGTCGTGAATGAGCTTCCCCAGCTATGGAACCAGCAGTATGAAGAGTATTTAGGGATAAAAATTGAGAATGACTCCGAAGGAGTAATGCAAGACACTCACTGGGCAAGCGGCTTATACGGATACTTCCCAAGTTATGCTTTAGGCAACATATACAGCGGACAAATACTTGAAGCAATGGAAAAGGATCTGCCAAACTGGAAAAACCTCATAGAAAATGGAAACTTCAAAAAAATAAAAGAATGGCTAGCCAAGAATGTTCACAGCTACGGAAACGTTTACGATCCTGTAGAACTCCTAATCAGAATTACTGGAAAAGAACTACACGTGAAACCATACCTAAACTATCTAACAGAAAAATACTCCAAACTCTACCAATTCTAGTAGCTTCCATTTTTTAACTTCGATTTCTCGTCGAAGGACTTGTATAAATACAACAGCAAATCGACATTTTATTTATAGTAATGTCGATAAAACTAAAGAGGCCCATCTGTTAGCACCGACATTTTTATATACAACTTCGTCGGCAAGACATAGTAGAGGATAACAAGATGTTAGAACACGACAGCAGAAAACCGTCTTCAACCGAAGAATTCATCACAATATTGACAGAAGCTGCCGAAAAAGACTGCAAAGCCAGAAGTCTTCTTAAGGGAAAACCGACAAAACCTACAATATCCGGAACAGCTAAGATCCTCAACGTGCACAGAGACACGTTATACAGTTGGCTTAAAGAGTTTAATGTCGATTTTAATGATATAGCAAACAACGCTTTTATGAAGATTTTGTCGGAAACTGCCGAAACTACAGGTAAACATACCTACCTGATTGGAGAGGCACTTGTAGGAGAAGGCAACGAAGTCGCTCATATCGACCTTCTGATAGGCGACAAGGCAGGCCCAGTTGGCGAAGCTTTTGCGGCTGGGCTTTCAAATCTTTCCATGGGACACACGCCTCTTTTGGCGGTTATAAGACCTAACCTTCCTCCGAAACCCCACACGTTGCTTGTGCCTAAGGTTACTGTGAAAACTTTGGATGATGCAAACAAGATTTTTGGTCCAGCACAAGCGGCAGTGGCAAAGGCAGTGGCGGACGCTGTAGAAGAGGGAATAATACCTAAAGACAAAGTGGATGATTGGGTTATTGTCTGCAGTGTATTTATGCATCCACAAGCAAGCGATTACCGTAAAATATACCATTACAATTACGGAGCGACAAAGCTTGCTTTGAAGAGAGCGTTAGCCAAGTATCCATCGTTGGAAAAAGTGTTTTATGACAAAGACCGAGCTAAACATCCTATAATGGGGTTCAAGGTACCGCGGCTTTGGAGACCACCATACGTGCAGATTTCGCTTGACATTCCTGATTTTGAGAGAACCAAGAAGATAATATCCCAGATTCCTAGAAGCGACAGAATAATATTAGAAGCTGGAACACCCCTCATAAAAAGGTATGGAACAAAAGTCATAAGCGATTTGAGAGATGTTGCTAGAGACGTATTCTTTATTGCAGATCTGAAAACTTTAGATGTTGGAAAAGTTGAAGTAGATTTGGCATATGAAGAAACAGCGGACGGCGTAATCGCCGCTGGGCTTGCACCAATCCAAACACTTAACGCCTTTGTTCACGAAGCGAAACGTCTAGGAATATACGCCATGGTTGACATGTTGAACGTTGAAAAGCCTGTTGAAAAGCTTAAAATGCTAAAAGAGTTCCCTGATGTTGTTGTATTGCATAGAGGTATAGACGAGGAAACAGGCAAAACAATTGGGCTTGAGCTTATTTCAGAATTGCGACAAGCCTTTAAAAACAGGAAGTTTTTAATTGCGGTAGCTGGCGGAATTGTGCCTGAAACTGCGAGAGAAGCTTTAGAGAAGGGCGCTGACATCATTGTTGTTGGAAGATATGTAACTCAGTCAAAAGACATCGAAAGGGCAGTGAGAGACTTTCTGGAGCTAACGCCAATAATGCGGGAAGACATAGACCTATTCAGAGTCCACGTAGAGTAGCACGGCACACTCTTATCTTCACTCATATTTCTTTGCTTCTACAACAATAGCGTCTGTTAAACTAGGTTTCCACGGAGTTAAATTCACAAATCTTAATAAAGGGAGATTTAACTTTCATAAACACTACTGGGAGAGTTAACGGTTAATGGCTAAATTAAAAGTTATAATTTCAGACCCAGAAGATGGAACTTCGAAAATGGTGGAGTTAGAAGAGGCTAGAACCGTCCCCTTAATCGGTAGAAGGATAGGGGAAATAATAGATGGAGCAGTTGTGGGTTTGCCTGGACATAAATTGCAGATAACTGGTGGTTCGGATAAAGATGGTTTTCCTATGAGGCGAAATGTTCACGGCGGTGTTAGAAGGAAAATAATATTGAGTGGGGGGACGGGATTTAATCCTAAAAAAGAGGGAGAGAGGAGGCGTAAAACGGTTCGTGGAAATGTCCTAACAGAAGAGATAGTTCAAGTGAACTTGAAAATTTTGGAAAAACCGAAAAAAGCTAAAGAAGTCAAGAAAGAGACGGAAAAGAAAGAGAAAAGGATAGAACCCTCTTCTGAAGAAGGGAAAGTGGAAGAAAAGCCTCAGGTGGAGGCTTAACATTTATTAGTGCGCTCCCTTCTAATGCACCATTAACTTGTATCCTTATTAGGGAAGAGAGATGAGTCAGAAAACCACAGTTTTACCGAAACAGCCAGAATGCAACATTGGCACTATAGGACATGTTGACCATGGGAAAACTACTTTAGTTCAAGCCTTAACTGGCGTTTGGGCGGCAAGACACAGTGAAGAGTTGAAGAGAGGCATAACAATAAAGCTTGGATATGCAGATATGGGAATCTACAAATGTCCAAAATGTGACCCGCCAAAAAGCTATTCTTCACAACCGGTTTGCCCAAACTGCGGCGGTTCCAAGGCAATATTTGTTCGCGCTGTCAGTTTTGTGGATGCCCCCGGACATGAAGCGTTAATGGCGACTATGCTTTCTGGGGCAGCCATAATGGACGGGGCAATACTTGTAATTGCAGCGGATGAGCCATGTCCTCAACCCCAGACAAGAGAGCATCTGGCGGCTGCTGAAATTATTGGAATTAAGAATATTGTTATTGTGCAAAACAAAATTGATATTGTTGATGAAAAGAGGGCTCGCGAAAGCTATAAGGAGATAAAAAATTTTGTTAAGGGAACAATTGCAGAAAAAGCGCCTATTATCCCGGTTTCTGCACAACACAAAGTGAATATTGACACGGTTATCCAAGCTATTGAAGAGTTTATACCAACACCTAAAAGAGATGAAACA
>CBETPM010000057.1:0-5799 GCA_965538135.1 Candidatus Bathyarchaeota archaeon | reverse complement strand
TGCAGACGCCGCAGAAAAAGGGTTATCAGTAGACCCGAGCGCCTTGTGAGTGAAGCAAAATTTTTTGCAACCGACACCTGCTGGGAAACAGTCAATGTGGCAATGCAAATTATGGGCGGAATAGGCTACACACAAGTCTACCCTATTGAAAGACTTTTAAGGGATGCAAGGCTGGCGCCTATTTGGACTGGAAGCAACGAAATAATGAAATTACTCATTCAGCATGAAGTTTACAAAATGATGGGGCTTCCATCAAGAGACAGAGATGTAGAAATGGATGCAATGGAATGGTATAAAGAGGCTGAAAAAGTTTATGAGTAAACAACTATACATCGAGAACTTTTAACTTATAAGAAGTGACCTAGTTCATGACTCATGAGTTAAGAAGCCAAAAAATCTATGGAGGAGTAGAAGGTTATAGTCGAAGAGGCCTACTTAAGGCATGCGGCTTCACAGACAATGAACTTAACCGACCACTTGTAGCCGTTGTCAACAGTTGGACAAACATAGTGCCCGGACACGTCCATCTCCATAAAGTAGCAGAGGCCGTTGAGGCCGGAGTGAGAATTGCAGGAGGAACACCATTCCAATTCCATACAATTGTTGTCTGCGACGGCATTGCAATGGGACATGATGGAATGAAGTATTCCCTTCCAAGCAGAGATATAATTGCAGCTTCAATAGAAATCATGGTTGAAGCCCATAAGTTTGACGGCATGGTTCTTGTGGGCTCTTGCGATAAAATAGTTCCAGGAATGCTGATGGCTGCAGCACATCTTAACATCCCAACAATCTTCGTCAACGGAGGCCCAATGCTTCCTGGAAATTTTAAGGGACAAAAATTAACGGTTTCAAAGGGGCTAGAATTAATGTTTGGAACAATATTTCTTGGATTGCCAGAAGACATGGTGAAAGAAACAATCACACTATCTGATTATGTATGTCCAGGAGCTGGATCATGTCAAGGCATGTATACAGCAAACACCATGGGATGCTTAACTGAAGCGCTAGGAATGTCACTACCCGGATCTGCCACTATCCCAGCAGTGGATGCGAGAAGGTTAAGGGTTGCCAAGCAGTCTGGAATGCAGATAATGAAACTTATAGAAGAGAACATAAGACCCCATGACATCATGGTTTATGAAGCGTTCGAAAATGCCATAATGGTGGATATGGCTCTGGGAGGTTCTACAAACACGGTTCTTCATTTACCGGCAATTGCATCGCAGCTTGGAATAGAATTATCGTTGGATTTGTGGGATAAAATAGGTAGGGAAACCCCCCACTTATGCAACATGGATCCGGCTGGACCTTACACTGTTAAGGATTTAGACGAGGCTGGCGGAGTACCAGCTGTGATTAAAGAACTTGGCGAAAACATTCACCAAGATGTGTTAACAGTTACCGGAAAATCTCTAAGGGAAAATTTGAAAGATGCAGCCGTTTTGAACAGAAAGGTAATTAGGCCAAGAGACAATCCGGTTCACAACGAAGGGGGAATCGCCATACTAAGAGGAACGCTTGCCCCCCAAGGCGCTGTGATTAAGGCGTCAGCCGTTAATCCGGAAATGCTAAAATTTGAGGGATCAGCCAAAACTTTTGATTCCGAAGAAGAGGCGTTAAATGCAATTTTGAATCGGAAAATAAACCCTGGAGAAGTAATTGTGATAAGATATGAAGGGCCGAAGGGTGGTCCAGGCATGCGTGAAATGCTTTGGCCCACCGCTGCCTTAATAGGGACAGGGCTTGGAGGAGAAGTTGCATTAGTTACTGACGGAAGATTTTCGGGGGCAACTAGAGGCCCATGCATTGGACATGTAACGCCGGAAGCAATGGATGGTGGTCCCATAGCTATAGTTAGGGACGGAGATATTATCTCCATAGACATACCAAACCGCAAAATAGATTTGAACATTTCAGAAAAAGAATTAGAAAAGCGCTTAAAACGATGGAAGCCGCCTGAGCCAAAAGCAAAGAGGGGAATATTGGCTGCTTACTCAAATGCTGTCAAGTCAACCTTTAAAGGCGCAGCATTTCTTTTCTGAAATAGTGTTTTGCCAATTTTGCACGGAAATTTTAAATTAAAGCAAGGCAAATTTCATGAGGAAAATATGTAATTCAAGATTTTCAGGAGAGCATAAGTGTGTCAATAATCTCTGTTAAAGGTTCTCGAGAACTTCAAAGAAGCGTTCTTTCAAAAGGTTTATGTTCAGCTTGCGGTGCCTGCACAAGTCTCTGTCCATACATTGACATGGTTGAAGGAAAAAGGGCTGTTATCATCGAAGATTGCGGTCTCAAAGAAGGAAAATGCTTTGATTTCTGCCCTAGAACACTCATAGATGTTGCTTCTCTCGACTCACATGTTTTTGGTAAAGTCAGAAGTGATGTCGCACTCGGCTCTTATATCTCAATAATGAAGGCTAGGGCGAAAGATAGCGAAATTAGGTCAACTTCGCAATATGGCGGAGTTGTTTCAGCTCTCGCCATCTTTGCTCTTGAAAATAATATAGTGGATGCCTTTGTCTTGGCAAACTCAAAAGACGGAATATATGCTGAACCTATAATTGCAAAGAACAGAACCGACGTGTTGAAGTGTGCAAGATCTAAATATGTAGTTTGTCCCGTCGTGGAAAGAGTTGTTGAAACAATAGATCATGAAGATGGCGCTGTGGGCTTTGTAGGTACACCATGTCAAACAATAGCTGTTCGAAAAATGCAAGCTTCAAAGTTTGAAAATAATGCAGAGAGGGTGAAACTTTCTATAGGTCTTTTTTGTACATGGGCACTCAATCCCGAGGTGAAAAGCTTTCTCTCAAATAAAATTGGGTCTTCAAAAGTTTTAAAGTTGGATATTCCCCCACCTCCAGCAAATATCTTCATTGTACAGACTGAAAGAGAGAAGATTCAATTTCCATTGGATGGCCTTCGAAGATTCATAATGCCGTCGTGTAATGTCTGCTTTGATATGACAAACGAGTTTGCAGATATATCCGTGGGCATGGTTGAAGGAGAGGAAAGCTGGAACACCGTCATAGTGCGGACAGACAAAGGAAAAGAGATTTTGCAAAGGGCAATGAAAAATGGAATCCTTGAAACTAGACCGTTAGAAAGGGAGAGGCTAGACCATCTACGTGAAGCATCCTTGACAAGAAAGAAAAGGGTGCTTACAGAAATGCCGCCTGAAAAGGTGACATATCTGCTTCTAAACGAGGAGGACAAACTGAAAATTATAAAAGGAGGTTAAGTGTGTAAAATGTCTTTTGTTGAATTAGACAACCCTGGCAAAAAAGTATTACTTATGGGAAACGAGGCAATTGCAAGAGGAGCTTTGGAGGCTGGAGTAAACTTTTGTTCTGGTTATCCTGGAAACCCGGCTTCGGAAGTTATAGAAGCTTTGTCTAGAGCGGCCAAAAAGTTCAGCATTTATGTGGAGTGGTCTGTGAACGAAATTGTAGCCCTAGAAGCCGCTGGGGCTGCAGCAGCCGCTGGTTTAAGGTCTCTAACAGCAATGAAGAACCTTGGGGCTGATGTCTGCTCAGATTTTCTTATGACTGTCAACCTTTCCGGAACAAAGGGAGGCTTCGTGCTTGTTACAGGAGATGATCCTTTTGCTCACTCAACAACAACGGAACTTGACACGCGCAACTATGCTAGGTTTGCAGATATTCCACTGTTTGAACCTTCAACAGCGCAAGAGGCTAAGGACATGACGAAGTTCGCCTTTGAACTTTCCGAAGAAGTAGGAGTAATATGCATGGTTCGAACAGTTACTAGGCTTTCTCACGCAAGAGGAGTTGTAACCCTTGGGCCTCTTCCTCAAGAAAAAAGAGTTGCCGCCTTCTGTTCACAAGAAATGTGGACTTCCGGATCATCTTCAATTGCGTGTATGTTCCACAGCATCCTCCACGAGAAAATGGATAGGGTTCGAAGAAAGTTTGAGGAGTCAGAGTTTAACAGGTATGTAGGCAAAGATGACGCTAACTTCGTTATAATTACCTCTGGAACCGGATGGCTCTATTCGCTTGAGGCTGTCAAACTGCTGGGGCTTCAAGATAAGATAGGCATATTGAAGCTTGGCACAACATGGCCCCTACCTGAGAAATTTGTTTCCAAACATCTGAAACACGCTAATGAAATTTTGTTCGTTGAAGAAATAGACCCGTTCCTTGAGCAAAATGTAAAGATGTTCGCAGCTGACCTTTTGGCTGAGGGTATTGGACCTATAAGGTTTTATGGCAAGAAATCAGGCCACGTCCGCAGCGAGTTCGGCGCTGGAACAGGAGAAATAGATGTTGACACTGTGATAAGGGCTTTGACTGAAATAATGGGCTTGGAATATCAATCAAGGGAAAAGGAGTATGCAGAAAGTGCTTCAATGGCTGTAAGCTCTCTTGTGCCAACGAGAACTATGGGTCTTTGTGCTGGATGTCCTCATAGAGCATCTTTTTGGGCGATAAAGAAGGCTCTTCGATGGGATGGACGGGATGGAATCGTAACCGGCGATATCGGTTGTTATAGTTTAGGGCTTCTTCCCACTGGTTTTTCAGTTGCAAAAACCCTACATTGTATGGGAGCAGGCATAGGAACAGCAAATGGATTTGGAAAATTGGCCCAATTTGGTTTAGATAAACCGGTGATAGCCATCTCCGGCGACTCAACCTTTTATCATGCTTGTATACCAGCGTTGATAAATGCAAAGTGGCATAATGCCAACATTCTCTACGTAATCTTGGACAACAACACAACAGCGATGACTGGACATCAGCCTCATCCGGGTACCGGCGTCGATGCCTTAGGGAAACCTGTTCAAAAAATTCTTATAGAGGATATTTGCAAGGGAATAGGCGTTGAGGTGAGGGTGCAAGATCCCTTCAACCTGAAAGCTGCTGTTCAGAACCTTTATGAAATGCTTCAGACCGAAGGAACAAAGGTCATGATATTTCGACATGAGTGTCCCCTAACAGAGACCAAAAAGAGGGAGAAGAAGCCCAAAGTCTACGTAGACCAGAGCAAGTGTATAGGCGACGAATGTGGATGTGTAAGGTTTTGTACGCGTGTTTTCAAGTGCCCCGGAAATATATGGGATTCAGCCAAGGGAAAGGCAAAGATAGATGATGCCGTGTGCACTGGGTGTGGACTTTGCGCCGACCTTTGCCCAGCAGGAGCTATAATAGTTGAAGAGGTGTCCTAAGATGAAGGAAGACCCATTAAACATAATCATAACTGGTGTTGGAGGGCAGGGAAACATCCAAGCCTCCTACATAATCGCCTCGGCAGCTGTTCAAGAGGGGTTTTATGTTTCAGTGGGAGAAACCTACGGTGCAGCCCAAAGAGGAGGAAGTGTAATGAGTCACATAAGGCTTTCAAAAGAAACTCAGTATGGGCCTCTCATACCTAAGGGAAGAGCCCACATAATAGTGGCCTTTGAACCTGTGGAGTGCCTACGCACAATGGGGGATTTTGGCAACAAAGAGACAAAAGTGATAGTTAACCCGAGGCCTGTATATCCAATAGATGTTTTATCCGGAGAAGCAACATACCATCCTGTAGACAAAATCTTGAAAGCTATAAAAAAGCTTGTTCATAGCGTACATGTAATTGAGGCTACGGAATTAGCAAAGGAAGCTGGAGACACCATAGTTCAAAATATTGTGATGGTTGGATGCTTAGCAGTTTCTGGTTTTACTCCAATAAAAATGGAGACTTTGAGGGCTGTGATAGCTGAGTCTTTTGTAGATAGAAATCTCGAGTTAAATTTGAAAGCTTTCGATTTAGGAGTGAGGAATTCAATAAAATAAA
>CBETPM010000056.1:0-5824 GCA_965538135.1 Candidatus Bathyarchaeota archaeon | reverse complement strand
TTATAGGCAATTTCATTTTTGCAGTTAAAATCATGTCCACTAAAACGTCGAAACGGTAGTTTTTCATAACCTCGGTTGGGCTTCCCAAAGCGTAAACATCAAAAGGCAGCCTTCCCATTTCCTCAGCGGATTTGGATATAAGATCTAAATATTTTCCGCCTTGAACAGGACCAACCCATAAGATGTCGTTGCGAGTTTTTATTTTAGGCAGTTCCCTCGCTCTCTTTAAAGTTTCATTTACCGTTTTCTCCGCATATTTTTTAGAGACTCTCCAGCCTGTTGGCCAATCTAATATTGTGGCTATGTCTGTGTCTATTTGCTCTTGGTATTTCACAATTTCTTCGGGGTTCGTCTCTATGTCGCCGTAAACAAGCATTTGATAAGCGCCAGAATCAGTCATTATCACACCCTTGAAATTCAAAAATTTATGTAAGCCTTCTTTTATGGGCTGTTTTTTGAAGGCTTTTTTTAATATGTATGCGTTAGTCATTAAGGCTTCGAAACCAAATACTTTGCGAATTTTTCTCGGCTGAATAGGTTGTACAGCTGGATTAATAACTGGGAGCAGAGCTGGAGTTTCAAAAACTCCGCTTTTGGTTTTAAGTCTACCTATTCTTGCCAGCAAATCCTTCTCTTTTATTTCAAAGCTCATGGGCGAAGCCTAAAGAGAATCAGCTAAACATAATTATTAGTGTTCTCATAAGCTAATCAGAGCCGTTGAAGGGTCTTTGATGGTTTGCAAAGTTAACATCCACGAAAAGCCGAAACTTAACAATCCCATTTTAATTGAGGGATTGCCAGGAATAGGGTTTGTTGCTAACATTGCAGCTTTACATTTAATTCAAGAGTTAAAAGGTAAGCTTTTCGCAGAAATCGTTTCTGCATCTTTCCAAGATTTAGCCGTAACCACCGGAACCGGCGGTACACGTTCTCCCATAAACGAGCTTTACTATTGCAAAAGAGATGATGGAGGTCGCGATCTAATCATCTGGTATGGCAATACGCAGGCGTTAACAACTTTCGGGCAATACGAGCTTTGCGGCCAAGTTTTAAACATTGTTGAAGAGTTGGGGTGCCGTTTTATCGTAACTCTGGGCGGGTTCAAGATTGATGAATCAAAGGAAACTCCGCAGATTTACTGCGCAGCCACAGACCATGAAACCCTAAATGAAGCCTTAAAGTTAGGCGCCAAAGTTATGGTGGGACAAATTTTTGGTGTTGCAGGTATTCTGTTGGGTGTAGGGAGGCTCAGAGGCTTTAAAGGATTTTCTTTGCTGGTGGAAACTTTAGGTCTGTATCCTGACGCAAATGCTACACGACACGCTTTTTCGGCTTTAAACAAATTTTTGAACTTAAACATCGACCTATCAAGGTTGAATTTGGCTGCTGAAAGAACAAAAAAGCTGTTGGAGTCCTTTGGTTTGATTTCAAGCGTTGTGGAAGAGAAGAAGAAGGAAGAGCAGCCATTTCGTTGGTTTGTTTAATCCCGTCGTCTATTTGTAAAATCTGCAATCCTTCCAATAATCTTGTTCATACTCATGTAAATTTCCATAGCGTCTCGCCAATCGATAGGAAACTTCCATTTAAATCTACCCGCTGCTCGTGCATCCATGACAACTATTATTCCTTTATCTTCTTCGCTGCGTATTAATCTACCAGCAGACTGCGCCAATGCATTCAAGCAAGGTATCCCATTAGAATATTCGAGGGCTTTCTCTCCAAATTTCTCTTCAAAATACTTATAGAGGGCTTCTTGAAGCTCGGTTTTCTTCGGATAAGGCAAGCCCACTAATATAACGCTGGAAAGAAGGCTTTTCCCTTCATCTGTCATGTCAACTCCCTCGCTTATTTTTCCTCGTGCAACACCACAGACAACGCAATTCTCGTTTGTCTTAAAGAATTCTAACACATCAGAAATTTTTGTATGCCTTTCCTCAACAAGCAAAGGGAAGTCTAACTTTGCATTTTCTAAAACTTTACGCATTACCTCATAAGAGGGAAAGTAAACAGCGACTCTGCCACTAATTTGTTGGATTATTTTTGAGAGACGCTTAGCTATTTTCTGCCATTGCTCTTCATTTCTTTTTTCAAACTTTGTTGTAACCGCCCTATCCACTAAAATAAGCCTGTTTTCCAGTGGAAAAGGGTTTGGAAGTTCAAGGCTTTCGCAACGCTTCCTTTCCATTCCTAAAACATCCATATAATATTCCATGTGCCAAAGGGTTCCAGACATCAATATTACAGAGCGCAAGTCATTGACAACTTTGGTAGCTAAAGCCGGGTCTAAACATCTTATCCCTAACCTTACACTTCTTCTTCCAAATCTGTCCGTTTCAACCTTTATGTAATGCACATAGCTTGATTTTTCAACGCTAAGCCAGTCTAAAAGAAAGTTTGCACATCGTGAGAGGTATGAGATAGGACTTCTACCCTCTTCAACTCTTTTCTGGCGAATAATTTCTCCCAAATCTGAAAGTTCCGAAAAAACACGCTGCAACTTATCTGCTTCCGTTTGAAGCTCTTTTGAAAGTTTATTTACCAAAGAATCCTTTTGAATGAGATGCTCAGCTTCTGAGCCATACTTCTTATAGGTGTTTCTTCCAAGCCTAACAATAACATTATAAAATGTTTTTAAAGCGTCAAAATCATCCAAACCAAACCTTTCCACTTCTCTTAAGGCTCTTCTAACAGAAGTTGAAGAAAGCTCATCAGATAATATGCCAGCAGCATAGTACGGTAGGCTGTGAGCCTCGTCGAAAACACAGTTTATTTCTTCGGTTTTTATTCCCGCTCTTCCCAAAATAGATCCTCTTATAGCGCCTACGAGAATGTAGTTGTAATTGCCTATTATTATGTCAGCGTGTCTAGCGAGAATTTTTGTTGCTTCATAGGGGCATATTTCGCTTTTTCGGCATATTTCATAAACTTCACTTGGCATTAATGGTCCGATATCCTTAATCTTGTTAATTGTTTTGTAAGTATGCCAGCTTGGCTTACGTCCACTATAGGTTCTTTCATAATATTTACATATGTTTCCAAACATGCCTTGTTTTAAACCCTTACAATAGTAGAGAAAATCGCGGTAGCTTATATCTCTAAGTTTCGGTTCTTCCAAGGCATAGGGACACATTTCCTTTTTACTTTTGAATACTGAAGCCACAGGTTTAACGTGACTGTGCCCTTTGATGTTTTTCAGCTCTCTGCAATAGATTTCAAGCTGATTCCTTGTTCTTGTTAATATGAGAAGTCTTCCTGTTGCATCGTCTAATTTTTTTGCTGCCAAATAGGCTGTAAGTATAGAAACTGATTTTCCTGTTCCACATGGCGAAGAAAGTAAACCTATTTTTCTATTCCTAAAAATGTTGAAAGCGAATTTTATAGCGTCAAGTTGGAAGGGGCGAAAATTTGAGTATGGAAAAATTTCTTTTATAAATTTTTGAAAATCTTTTTCGTGTTTTCCGTTCAATAATGACCACTTACTTTTATAGCGTTAAAATGTTAGAAAAAGAAGAAATAAAATGTGTTTGCCCTCATTTTTCTTTTGCTTCGCTTGTGAACTGTTCATAAACTTTTTGAACTCGCTCTGCTGCTGGCCCTGAACCTTCCACAACGCCTTTTTCTGTAACTTTAACCTTGTCCATGACCCATATGAAGCCTTTGTCTTCGTAAAGTTTAACCATGGTTGGAAAAACTTTTTCTAGACGGTCTGCCAGAGCTTTCAAATCAAAGGGTTTTTCCACGCTTAAGATCTGGGCTACAACGTTTCCATTTAGAAAAACTCTATGCAAGATTTTTCCTTCTTCATCCTTTGCTTCTGCAAGAACCAAGCTTAGCGTGTCTGGGTTGACGCCCACTAATGTTCCGCTATAAGTCTTTCCTGTTGTAGTGGAAACAATCACATCTCTATCCAGCATCGCCGTTATTTCGGTAAAGAATTTCCTTTGTGCTATAGACAATGATTTTAACCTCCATAACCGCCTTAACAGAAGTGTAAAACACCTATTTAGGATTTTAACTTAAGGTTTCAACTCTCCTTGTTCCAAACTCTGTTTTAACAATACAATGGTGCTGTCTGGCAAATCGCGATAGACAACAACGTTCGGGCCAATCCAACTGTTACATCCAACCTTAACGCCCGGCATAAAAAGCGTGTTTATCCCAGCTTTAACCCTGTCGCCTAAAATCGATCCAAGTTTCGTTCTCCCGCTATCTACCACCTTGCTTTTTATCCTCATTTTTACTGTCTTGGCATCTAATCGGTAATTAGCTGTTATAGTTCCAGCCCCTAAATTGCAGTGTTCACCGATTATGCTATCGCCAACATAGGAAAGATGCCCGATGTGCGTGTTATCCATGATTATGCTATTTTTTATTTCGCAAGCGTTGCCTATTCGAACCTTTTTGCCGATGCTTGTACACGGGCGAATGTAACAGTTGGGACCTATATCGCTCTCTTCATCTATAAACGCTGGTCCTTCAATGTAGGCTCCAGAACGTATGCGAGCTGTTTCAGCAACGCTTACCGGACCAATTAAATGGGCGCCGTTTTCCACAGTTCCAAGAACTTTATGTCTTTTTCTTCGGAGTATCCAACGGTTCGCCTCTAGCAAATCCCAAGGTCTTCCAATGTCTAACCATTCATCCTTGGAGATTTCTACGCCTAGAACCGTTTCTTCTTTCAACAGAAGCGAAATAGCATCTGTTATTTCCCACTCTCCCCTAACAGAAGCTTTAGTCTGTTTTATCTTTTCAAAGATTTCTGTGGAAAAAACGTATATGCCAGCATTAGCCAAATTTGTTGGCGCATTATCTCGGCTTGGCTTTTCAACTATACCTTTCACATGCGAGTTTTCAAGCTCCACTATGCCATAATTTTCTGGATTTTCAACAGGAACAACTGCCATTGTGGCGGCTGGTTTCTCCTCCTCGTGGAGAGCAACAACCTTTTTCAAAGTATCTGCAGAAAAAAGCAAATCTCCATAAACTAGGACAAAATCTTTATCGACGTATGGTTCTGCAATGCTTACAGCGTTGCCGGTTCCAAGCAATTTCTTCTGCTCTACATAACTGATTTTTAACCCAAAATTTTTGCCATCTCCGAAATATGTGCGGACAGCATCTCCCATATAGTGGATGACGATTAACACTTCCTCTATTCCTGCAGTTTTTAAGGAATTTAAACAGTGTTCCAGTAATGGTTTTCCACCAACTCTTATCAGATGTTTAGGTCTGGTTAGCGTAATTGGTTTGAGCCTGGTGCCTTCTCCAGCGGCTAATACTAGAGCCTTCACTTACTCATCCTCTCAACAATAGTTCTTATAACAGCCATTCCCTTTTCCATTATTTTCTTTGCAGCTTTTAACGATTCACCCTCCACTGTAAGCCTAACAAGGGGTTCTGTGCCGGAAGCCCTAACCAAAATCCACCCTTCTTTTAGAGCTATGCGCAAACCGTCAACATCCAAAAAATCTGTAATAGAAGAAAATGTAGCTTTTAACTCCTCTGCCGCTTTTTCAACAACCATATATTTTAGTTCATTTTTGCAAGGTATATTTTCTCTAAAAGTCACATAACGCGGTGCATCAGCAACAAATTCTGATAATTTCTTATTCTCATTTTCTAATGCTTTCAAAAGTAAAAGGGATGAAAGTATTCCATCTGGACAGTAATGATATTGGGGATGTATCCATGCACCGCAAGGTTCTCCTCCGAAAACAGCTTTTCGCTGTCTAATTTCTTCAGCAATGTAAACATCACCGACTCTTGTTCTAACGACCTTTCCTCCAAGCTTTTTCACCATTTTTTCGACACACATAGAAGCCTC
>CBETPM010000055.1:0-5892 GCA_965538135.1 Candidatus Bathyarchaeota archaeon | reverse complement strand
CGTAGGCTATGGCTAAAGCATCTAGAACCGTCATGTCCGCAATGCCTAAACGCAGATTTCCAGTAACTGTTCGCATTATATATTTGGCTTCTTTAGGCGTGGCATCTGCTATAAGTCCAGCTAAAAGAGAAACTTTAGCGTCTATGGCTCCTGAACCCGAGGCTTTCGCCATTTTGTCCAGTGTTTCGTAGACTCTACGAACTGTTAGGGGTTGATGAAAGAAGGTTACTTGTTTCTTTTTTGCCATAAGTTTTTGAGCTGTTTCCCCTATGTCACCACTTTTCTTTAAATCTTCTTCAATTTCGCTTTCTTTTCTGCCGGAAGCCCTTGCAAGGGCTTTTATCGCCAGTTTCTCGGCTACTCCTATTTCTATTCCAACAAAGTCTGGGTATATTTTGCCCTGCGTCAAGTATACGACTTTGTCGATTATATCTTTAGGCGTGTCTTTTAGAAGGTTAACTAGCAAATCTGTCATTTCAAGCCTTTTTGTTGTAGCCTCAATTTTTTCGTAAGCCTCTGCAATTTCAGCATACTTCAATTATTAACCTCAACAATAATAGTGGAAGTAAAGGGATATTAAAATATTCTAAAAAGTTTCATAGTGAACAATTTCGTTTAATGGCCTTCTACTTCGCGGTTTAGGATGCTCCGCTGGATACCCCACCGGGATTATTGCAACTGGCCTTACGCCGTTTGGAATCTTTAATATTTCTCTTGCCCGTTCCTCTCTGAAAGCCCCCACCCAGCATGTGCCAAGCCCAAACGCATAAGCGGCTAAATGGATGTTTTGAATGGCTGCTGCCGTGTCTTGTATACAATAAAGTGTTTTACCGCGAACGCCATATCCTTGAGAGGAACGAATTTCATCTGCGCATACAACTATTACTACAGGAGCTTCTTCAATAAAAGATTGATTTAAGGCTGCTTCAGCAAGTTTCCGTTTAATTTCCGGTTTTCGAACAATTATGAATTCCCACGGTTGAACGTTGCCCGCTGAAGGCGCCCAACGAGCAGCCTCGATGAGCTTTTCAACAGTTTCTGCGGAAATATCTTCGTTTTTAAAGGTTCTTATGCTTCTTCTCTCTTTAATTGCTTCTAAAACGTCCACAAGCTTCACCTTAGCGATGTTTACTTTAACAAGATGAAAATCTTAAGTTTTACCATGCTCTTTTATACACAATAAATTTGAAGTATGCGATTGGTATGCCTTAATAATAGGGAAGCATACATGTTCCAAGAACTTTCGAAGCGGGAATTATTCGAAGTCATGAAAAACATGGTACATGTATACAGTTCAGCTTGGTTTAAGAGTGAGTGGATAGCCATTGAAAAGTTCGGCGTTGACAGCTTTCTCAGCCAAGACTTTACAGACCTCTTTAGAGATTTCGGGTTTAAAGAAGCTAAAATACTGGTGGACCTTTCGATAGTCTCCGGGAAAGACGTCGACTCCATCATTAAAGCCCTTAACCTTTCACACTGGGCGCTGTTTGAAAAAATCGAGTTAAATAAGCTGTCCGATAGTGCTGTTAGAATGAGGACGATTGATTGCTCCCGCCAAAAGTATGCGATAAGGAAGTGGGGAATAGAGTATCCTTGCAAAAATCTGAAGTTTTCTCAGGAATCCCGCATTGGCTTTGCAAAGGCGATAAACCCTTTGGCGGAAGTGAAGTGTGGTTTTTGCCCCCCGGACCCTAAGCCAGCTGATGCTCCAGAAAATGTTTCTTGCGAGTGGATAATATACATTCCTTAGATTTTGGCAGTTTCTTCTTTTCATGACAAAGCTTATTTTTGTTGTTTGATTGATTATTTGTGGATGATGAGTTGGAGAGTCAACCGAGCATTAAGCTGTGATGTGGCTCGACGGGCGAACTGACATCTTTTGTTAGGGAAAATTTTTATCACTAAAATACTGAATGAGAACACCATAATTAGAAACTATTTAGCGCGGTGTTAAAAGGACGGAAAATGTTTGCCTCAGTCTAGAATCAGTGAAGTGTTAGATGGTCTTTCCTCAAGAAAAACAGTGAAGTATAGCATCTATTTAACTGCTGTGATAGTGTTTTTCGCTTTGATATTTTTGCCGCCTCTTTTAGGGATAATAATTAAATGGGGTGCAATCCAAGAAGTTTTAAATCAGCAAGCTATAATGGAGCGTGCCCTTAACGCAATAAGAAACTCATTTTTGATTGCCTTGATTGTTGCTGCCGTAGATGTTTTGGCTGGAATTCCTATGGCTTGGCTTATCACTCGTGGAAAGTCGAAATGGCTAAGTGTTTTAGACACGTTGGCGGATATTCCCTTCATTGTGCCTACAGCAGCTTTAGGATATTCTCTCCTTCTCTTCTGGAGCGAGCAGGGTGGAATCTCTGAACTTTTTGGTGGTTCCCTTGTTTCTCCGGGCTGGGTTTTAGTTATGCTTCTCCATTTCACGTTTTCTTACCCCGTGGTAGTTAGGGTTGTTGTTGGCGCCTTGTTAGATTATAAGATGGAGTATGAACAGGCTTCTAGAACATTGGGCGCGCCTCCCTTGATGGCGGCTAGAACCGTCACTTTATCAATTATAAAGCCTTCTTTGATTGCTGCCTTTATACTTGCTTTTGCCCGTTCAATTTCGGAAACTGGCGCTACAATGATGGTTGCTGGAGTCTTCGAGAATGGCCCGGTTTTTATTCAAAACATGAAGGCGGAATATTCAGAAATCAATCCTGTTCTTTATGAAGGGGCAATAGCCTTTGCAAGTTTCATTTTAATAGCAATTTCATGTGTGATATTTGGAATAATTCGCGGTCTAGGCCCACGTTTAAAAATGCCAATAAGGAGGGTTTGGCCATCCTTCGAAAGGAAGCTAAGTTATTCTAAAGCGTCTTCTACAAGGAACACCGTTACCTTAATCATCTTTTTTGCTATTGTGCTTGTACCTTCGCTTTTTGTTGCTCTTCCAGCCTTGGAAGCAGTTTTCACTGAAACTTTGCCGAATTCCCTTTCTGGAACTGGAATCTGGGGGGAATATTGGCAGAGTTTAATATTATCTTACTTTTTGGGAGCAATTGTTACTGTTATTAACGTTATCATAGGTTTGCCTGTGGCCATAATTATTGCACGGAGAAGGTTTGGAGCTTTGCCATCAGCCATTTTAGACTTGCTTGTTAATATCCCGCTCATTGTCCCATCAATTGCCTTAGGCGTGTCTTTAAGGTTTTTCTGGAAGGAAACTTTGGCATTTGTGCCTGAAATACTATTGCTGATTTTCGCGCATTTGGCAATAACTTACCCCTATCTTGTGAGAGCCATGTCTGCCGCTGTTGAAAGGATAAGTTTAGATTTGGAAGAAGCCTCCAGAACTTTGGGAGCCAAACCCTTAGGAGTTTTTCGAACAATAATTTTTCCGTTAACAAAATATTCGCTATTCTCTGGCGCCATAATGGTGTTCACGAGAAGCGTAAGCGAAACAGGCGCTACATTGGCGGTTACAACGCTTAAGACGGCGCCAGTAGTTCTTGTAGAGTGGGTGAAACAGAAAATGCAGGAAGCACCCCTAGATTTAGACATTGGTTTAGGATGCGGTTTCCTCTTATTGTTTTCTTTCATAATTCTCTTGGCATTAAGACTCATGGTTAAAGGAAAAGGAAGATACTAAAATGGTTAATATAATCGTAGTTCAATACAAAGGTCTTCACAAACCCTTGAAAAAGAAAGGTGAAATAATTGCCTGACGTCCGCTTAGTTAACGTCACCAAAAGATTTGGAAAAATAGTTGCAGTAAACAATGTAAGTCTTCACATATATGACAAAGAATATTTCTCCCTGCTCGGACCAAGCGGATGTGGAAAAACCACCTTATTGAGGCTTATTGCAGGCTTAATTCAGCCAGACGAAGGAGAAATCTACATTGGAGACCGCCTTGTGAATGATGTTCCTCCAGAGGATAGAGACGTAGGATTTGTCTTCCAAACTTTTGCCTTATTCCCTCACATGAACGCTTGGGACAACGTAACTTACGGACCAAGAGTGAAGGGTTTTGACATGGAAAAGGCAAGCACTATAGGACATGAAGTGCTTGAAATGGTTAGACTGCACGAGCGGCTTGACGCTTTCCCGAATGAGTTAAGCGGAGGAATGATGCAGAGAGTAGCCGTTGCAAGAGCCCTTGCAGCCGGCGCAAAACTGCTGCTTTTAGACGAGCCTTTGGGGCAGTTGGACGCTAAGGTTAGAAATGAGCTTCGCTATGAGATAAGAAGGATGGCGAAGGACTTGGAGTTGACGGCTATCCATGTCACCCATGACCAGTCAGAAGCCATGGCAATCTCCGATAGAATCGCGGTTATTAAAAAAGGAAGAATTTTGCAGGTTGGAACGCCCAGAGAGCTTTACATGAGCCCACAAAACATATTTGTAGCCCATTTCATAGGTGAATCAAACTTTCTGGAAGGGTATGTCTTAAAAACAAGCTCTAAAGGAGCTATTATTGAACTGCGTGGTGGAGTTAAAGTGCAGACAACTAATAAAAATGCAAAAACTAGTGAAAAAATAGTGTTGGCAGTAAGACCTGAAACCTTTACTTTGGAAAAAGGCATCGCAAAAAAGGGTGAAAACGCGATTTCCGGCGTTATAGAACGAGTTACATTCGAAGGGACAAACATAAGATATGAGGTTAGACTCGAAAACCAAGATTTAATAGTGGTTGTTAAACCTTCGTTAACTGAGGAATGGTTTAATACAGGAGAAAAGGTTATTGTAAAATTTCCGCCAGAAAAAGCACACTTGTTTGCTTATCCTGAAAGAGGATTAAGGGAGGAAATAGCTGTTGAGTGAACTAATAAAATGGTTTGAGAAAAGAAGAGAAACCAAAGCCTTACAAACTATTCAGAGGCATCTGGCTTTAACAACAGGAATCGTAGAAGATTTAGAGAAGGCAGTAGACGCTTCTATTAAGGATAACGAAAAAGAAAAGCAAGAATGCATTAAAAGAGTTGCAAGCAGCGAAAGAGAAGCAGACGCCTTAAGAAGGAAAGTTATGGATGA
Source organism: Candidatus Bathyarchaeota archaeon (assembly GCA_965538135.1). Lineage (GTDB taxonomy): Archaea > Thermoproteota > Bathyarchaeia > Bathyarchaeales > Bathycorpusculaceae > PIXZ01. The sequence continues at coordinate 870 of CBETPM010000055.1, read as the reverse complement.
CGTTTCAAAGGGTGAACTTTCGCCAGTAGACCGCGAAGACCTAATGCACCTTGTAAAAAGAGTAGACATGGTCGCAGACTGGAGTAGAGAATCCACACGCGTGCTTAACGCTTTACCCATGAAACAAGTGCCAAAACAAATTCAAAAAGAATTTATCGAAATGGTGAGAAACGTTAGAGAATGCGCCATTTCCCTTCAAAAATGCGTAAACAAAATGATGACCAAACCCGAAGAAGCCTTGCAGGCTGCAGATGCTGTTGAACGTGAAGAAGAAAAAGTCGATGACATACACGAAAAAGCACGAAAACTCTTAGGAAGTGAAGAACTGCCAAAGGCTGGAATAGCAGTTTTAGTAAGCCAGCTTTTTGAAGCCATGGAAATGATTGCCGACGCATGTGAGGATGCATGCGACCAAGTAAGAATCATAATGATTCGCAAATAGGTGAACGCCATATGATTGAATTGAAAGTTGATATATCTGAGCTTAAAAGTGAGGGAGAAGATTTAATCAAAGAACTTGTTGAATTCTTAAAAGAGAAAACAAATGCCGAAATAGACAAAACAACAGATTCTATAATTGTAAAAAGCGAGGAAAAGTCTATACCGAAGAAGAATTTGAAGATTCTTCTGAAAAAGTTTCTTCACAAAACAGAGCTAAAAGACTATTTTAGAGTAATTGGCGGCAAAGAAAACTCCTTGGTAGTTAAGGAAAGAAAACTTGCGGAAGAAGAATAAGAGCTATTTCTTTTTTGAGCCTTTATCTTTCTTCTTTTTAGCTAGGTCCCCTTGAATTTTAAACATGTAATGCCTTGCAATATAAGCATTTTTATAAGCTTCCAACATGTTTTCGCCAACAAGCTTTTCAGCCTC
>CBETPM010000054.1:0-5932 GCA_965538135.1 Candidatus Bathyarchaeota archaeon | reverse complement strand
TTAGAAAGATTGCAACTCCAATGCCTATCCACCCTAATTTACTTTCTTCCTGCACGGCTACGCTATAAAGACTTAACATTTTTTCCGTTTTCCATGATGGTTTAACCCATCTTTTACCTTCAAAATCCGCGGAAATGCTTTCATCTGTAAGAGGAATCTCAGCAAGCTGCTGATATCCATCTTCAACGGCCTGCATCTTAGAAATTTCTTTGGTTTTAAGATAAAACTTCCCTCCATGTTCTGCTATTTCTCCTCTGATATTCACGACCGCACCTCTGAAAATTGTTTGAGAAGCTGCATTTTGAATTTTAACGAGAACCCTTCCGGAACCATCGTCGATTGTTAAGTAAGCTTTCGTGTACACTGCATCATAGTATAAGCCAACAATACGACCGCGAATCAAAACATAGTTTCCCTGGTACATGTCATCTATATCTTTAATTTTTCTAAGAGTATAAGGGAAAGTCATAACTTTCAATAAAAATATCTGTGGAAGAAGCATATAAGGTTAAAGGAAATGCGTACTCAACCTTAAAACTGAAATATTCCAAACATTAACTGTTTCTATTCCATAGGGTGAACATATGGTGAGGATTTTAGTTGTTTATGATTCTAAGACTGGTAATACGGAGAAGATGGCTTTTGCTGTGGCTGAAGGCGCCAAACAAGTAGGCGAAGTTGAAGTGGCTGTTGAGAAAGTTGACCATGTAAGCCTTGACGATTTGTTAGATGCTGACGGGATAATAATGGGGTCGCCAACATATTACGGGCAGATGTCCTCCAAATTGAAGGCGTTAATCGATGAGTCTGTGAAAATCCATGGAAAACTTGAAGGCAAAGTAGGCGCAGCCTTCACAAGCTCTGGAGGAACAGCCACAGGAGCGGAAACCACTTTACTTTCTATACTGCAAGCCATGCTGGTCCACGGCATGGTAGTGCAGGGAAGAGCCAACGAAAAACATTACGGCGCAGCAGCCAAAGGTTCTCCAAACAAAAAGGAAACTGAATCCTGCAAAGAGCTTGGAAAAAGAGTGGCGCAATTAACTTTAAAACTAAAAGAATAAACACTATGGGCCCGCCCGGATTTGAACCGGGGACCAACAGGTTATGAGCCTGTCGCTCTAACCTAGCTGAGCTACGGGCCCATTTTTAGGATGCATTCCATTAATATGCTATTAAAGGTTTTAATTTAAACGTTTTCTGCTTTGGCTGTGAAAAATTTTAAAGGATACTGGCAACCTAAATAAAAGGTTGGGAGAAAGGCTTCATGGAGTTGAAAGTTTTTACGCTTCCCACTTGTCCCATCTGTCCAGTGGCAAAGAGGTTGGCTTCTGAGGTTGCTGAAAAGTTCGGTATAGCCTTTAAGGAGGTTAGTATGGCTACTGAAGAGGGGTTGAAAGAGGGGTTAAGTTATGATATCAAGAGCACTCCAAGCATGGTTATAGATGACGAGGTTATAGTTAGGGGTAGGCTTGTTTCCAGGGAAAAGCTTGAGCAAGAGGTTAAAAAGCGGATAGAGAAATGGAGGGGAAGAGCTTCAGCCGAGCAGAGTTTAGAGAAGAAACCATAATGCTTATCTGCTTTTAAGCTTATGCATGCTTGAGAGAAAACCTTTGCAAGGAAACAAAAAAGCTTTAGTAATTTTTCATTATGCGGAAAAGATAAAATCTAATCTTATAATTGCCACGAACATGCTGGAATTTTTAGAAACTCTCAGCGATGCAGAAATCGTTGGCGGAGAAAAGCTTATGATAGCCTATTTTAATGCTTTAATCCGCGAAGTTAACATTGCAGCTAATGCTTCAGAATCACAAAACTTTCGCAAAGTAGGCGAGAAGCTTGAAGAAGCCATAGAACGCGTAAGACAGCACAACTATGGCAGTGCTATTAAACCTGTTTCTGAAGCGATTTCTTTGACAACAACTGATGGGAGTCGAGCAGCGGAAATTCTAAAAAATAAGGGCTTAATTTAGACGCTGTGCATTCGTTCGTAGTGATAAAGGTATTCTTGAGCGTATCCGGCATATTCACCGAAATATTTTCGCCCAAACATGCTTAGTTTCTCATATTCTGATTTTGCGCATGAGGTGTGCAGTGATAATTTTTTGGAAAAGTTTTCTTCGAAATGGTTTGCGTAATACTTTAAAATTACGCGTTTTATCCATAAATCAACTGGAAAGGCTTCCAATTTTCCTAGAGAGAAAAGCGAAACGCAATCTGCAACTTTTAAGCCGACGCCTGGAAGTTCAAGCAATTTGGCTCTTGCCTTTTCATAGTTCAGCTTTCTTAAACTTTCAAAGTTAAAATTTTCGCCATACACCTTTTTGGCAGTTTCTAAAACGTATTTTGCCCTATAGCCTAAACCACACTCTCGTAATTCACTTTCGTTTGCCTTTGCTAGTTGTTCTGCTCTGGGAAATGTATAAAAACTCAGCCTGTCAAAAATCATTTTCTCTCCAAATTTTTCTGAAAGTTTGAAAATCATTTTCTTTATGGCTGGAATGCTTTTGTATGTTGCGCAGATGTAGGAGATTAGGCATTCCCAAGGATCTTGTCGGAGAATCCTTAAACCCTTAAACTCTTCAACAGCTTTCCTAATAACTTCGTCCTTGGTGATCTGCGACAAGATTCTCGTTAAATCTTCTTTTAACCCGAAATAATTTTCAACAAAACTTGCGTTTACATTTTCAAATTCGAGTGCATTCTCTTTCTGGCGTATTTTGAAAACCTTATCGGCGACAACACCATACCACCATTCACCCAGTTTTTCCCATCTGAAAGCTTGCCCACAGCAAAGAGTAACATCCAAATTAAAAGGATTAGAGGGGTTGAGAACAATTTTCATGCAGTTTTTCACAGTTAGGCTTCGTCTATGAACCTGTTTGGCTTTGGAATTTCAGGTGGCAACCCTCTTCTTTCGCGAATCTGTTTTATAACTTCAGCTGCCACGTTCTCGGGTGTCTTTTCCCAGTGGTCGAAGGTGCACTGCCAAAAAGCATGACCGGACGTTGCAGAACGCATTTCCGCAGACAAACCGAAAGTTTCAGCCACTGGAATGTAGCCTGTAATCATTGTTAAGGCGCCTTTCTGCCCAGAGCTTAGTATTCTTCCACGTTTTCGGGTTATTATGCTTGAACACTCGCCTACCCACTGAGCTGGAACAGATATACCAATCTTGTAAATGGGTTCCAAAAGCACCGGTTTCGCCGTTAAGAAAGAGCCAAGTATAGCCCGTCTTGTGGCTGGCATTATTTGGGCTGGGCCTCGGTGCACTGGGTCTTCGTGAAGTTGGGCATCCATTAGCTTCACTTTAACGCCTCTTATGGGCTCTTCGCATAGGGGTCCTGCTTGACATGCCCAGCGGAAACCTGCAATAATCATTTCTCTTGCTTCGCGAAGATATTGAATGCCCTTTGTCAGGTCTATCATTATGTTTCTATGCTCCTCTAAAGCCCAAACGTTCCGCGCTTCTTCTGTTGGCCATTTTGCCTGTTCGTAAAGCACATTGCCCATTCTTTTGCGCCCCATTTCTTCAGCTAATTCGCCTTTTTCTATAAGCTCTATAACTTTTTCTTCTAATGGCTCAACTTGCACCCAGAATCGGTTGTGCTTGTTGGGGCTCTTCGCCATAGCTACTATTCCCTTGTTTGAAACGCTTTCTCTGTACATCACTATGGGACGTGAAGTTACTATTTCTATGCCTCCGCCGTAATCGCGTAGAAACTTGACGGCAATTTCCAAGTGCAGCTCGCCCATTCCGCTTAACAAGTATTCGCCTGTTTCCTTGTTTATGGTTGTAACAAGGTTTGGGTCTTCTATTGAAAGCCTATTCATGGCATCCACAAGGCGTGGCAAATCCTTAGGATGTTTGGGTTCAATTGCAATTGTCACAACAGGTTCTGAAACATATTTTATACGTTCAAAGGGAAACATAACATCCTTATGTGCCACGTCCACAAGGGTTTCGCCTGCTCTAGCCAAATCCAATCCCAGTAACGCGGCTATGTTGCCTGCGGTTATTTGGTCAACAACTTCGCGGAAGGCTCCCATATACATGGAAACCTGCTGTATTCTGTGCTCTTTCTTCGCGCCTACAAGGTATACCTGGTCGCCCCCTTTCACCGAGCCGGAAAAAAGTCTGCCAGTAGCCACTAAACCTGCTTGTGGGTCCATTTGTGCCATGGTTATGCACATTACTGTGGGTCCGTTGTCTTCGCAGTTGAGCATGGCTTGACCTATTTCGGAGTTTATGTCTCCCTTCCAGATTTTTGGCAGCCGGTATTTTTGGGCTTCTATGGGGTTTGGCATATTTTTGACTACCATGTCTAATATGGCGTTGTGTAAGGGTAAAAGTTGTGGTAAGGCTTGGTATTCCTCTTTCTTGTAGGCGTCCACGATTTCTTTGAATTTTATTCCTTTTTGTTGGGCACTGTTTAGGGTGAAACCCCATTTGTGAAGAGCAGAACCGAAAGCTACGGTTTCTTTTGAGGGGTCAACTCTCCACTTATCCTTAAACTCTGGCTCTCCGTAAATGTCAATTAAGTTGTTAAAGTCGCGGATTATGCGAACAAGCTTTTTCTGAATCTCGTCTGGATTAAGTTTTAACTCTTTAATCAGCCTGTCAACCTTATTTATGAAAAGAACGGGGCGCACTCTCTCTTCAAGAGCTTGGCGGGTAACAGTTTCTGTTTGAACCATAACCTCCTCCACAGCATCCACAACAACCACTGCACCGTCAATAGCACGAAGCGCCCTTGTCACTTTCCCTGTAAAGTCCACATGTCCCGGCGTGTCAATAAGGTTGATCACATATGGGGTTCCTTCCATCTCATGCAATAGCGATATGTTCGCGGTTTTTATTGTGATTCCTCTTTTCTGTTCTTCTTCCAGATAGTCAAGGGCTCTGGCTTCGCCTGCAATTCGCGGCGAAAGCAGTCCAGCCTCAGCTAGCAGAGAGTCTGTCATGGTTGTTTTTCCGTGGTCTATGTGGGCGATTATGCCGATATTGCGTATGTTCTCTTTTTTACTCATGAGTTTCAGTATTTCTGCGGTTTGTCTAAACTTCGGCATTTTGCAACTCCTCCTTCAACAAAGCCTTCTACTCCTATTAACTTTACGATTCTGAACGTTTTTAGCAAAGCTTATTATGTTATTTTTTAATGATAAAGCTGTTTGAACACGATGTAAACCGTTAACCGTGTGCACGCTTAAAATGTGAGATAAGATTAGGGCTTGATAGACTCATGAGATATTCGATTAAAGGTTATCCTTTACGAAATTTTTTGAAGTGCTCAATTAAGAATTTCATTCTTCGAAAGGCTACGCCTTTTCTGCTGAGCTATGAGATTACTCAATGTTGTAACGCAAGATGTGGCTTTTGCGGTTATTGGAGGTTAAAGAACCCTTCTTTAGGCTTGCCTTTGGATAAGATTAAAAAAATATTTAATGAGAGTTACGATTTGGGCTGTGTAATCTGCATAATAACCGGAGGAGAACCGCTTTTAAGGCAAGATATCGCAGAAGTTTTTAAACTTGCTAAACAAACGGGATTTTCAACAGTTCTCTTGACCAATGGTTATTTGCTTTCAAAAAGGGTAAGCGAAATCCACAAGTTTGTAGATTCCATCAACGTAAGCATAGATTTTCCAGATGTCCGCCATGACACACTTAGAGGTTTGCCGGGCTTGCTAAACAAAGCTATTGAAGGCATACAACTAGCACGGAGACACGGAATTGCTGTTAACATAAACTGTGTGGTAACCGCCCAACATAGCCTAGAAGATATTAGAAAACTGCTTTTTATGGCAAAGGAACTTGACACAACCGCATCTTTTGAACCTGTCTTTGAAACTCCAGTTTTAGAAGGGTCAATTTTGGGAACCATGGATAAGGAAGATGCTAGCAGGCTAAAAATACGGGATTGGAGTTTTGT
>CBETPM010000053.1:0-5947 GCA_965538135.1 Candidatus Bathyarchaeota archaeon | reverse complement strand
CATGTGATTCCCCATAAAATGAATGTTGCGGCAGCTGTTATCAGGAAGTAAGCGTTTGGTGTTAGCTCTTTCAGTTTATCACTTATGAATGGGTATAGCTGAAATAGTCGGATTTCGCCGTTGAAAATTAGGGCATAGGTGGCCTCCATTAGATGTATAAGGGATATAAATGTTAAGGAGCTGAAGAGCCATACGAAAAGTCCTTTCTTAGCCAAGCTTATTCCTCTGGAGCTTTTATTATCTAGTATATAGTGTCGCAATATTTAATATGCTATTTCCGTTTCCGATATATTTCAGCAAATGAACTTTCTAGTATTGGGGATTAGTTTGAGTGGCAAAGCGGCTAAGGAGGTTGGTAGAGTGTTTGGTTTTCGTTTGAGGGTGGGGGATTGGGAGGTTGAAATTAGCGGTGAGCGTGAGGATGTTTTGAAGACTGTTGAAGAACTGCCCGGTTTGGTTGGTAGAGTTTTGAAGGCTTTTAAGGGTGTTAAGCCCGGGGCTGTGGCTACGCTTACCGTTAAGAAAGAGGCGACTAAAGCTAAAAAGGCGACGGTTGTTCAGCAGCAGTTTCCGAAGATTCCGCGGATTGAAAAATGTGACGAGGCTATTTTGAGGGTTTTGGAGAGTGATTGGGGGAAGTGGCGTCCGCGAACTGTGGGCGAGTTGAAAGAAGCCTTAAAGGCTAATGGGCTTAGTTTTTCTGGGCGGGTTTTGGCTGGAGTTCTTTCTGGGCTTGTTAGAAGTGGTAAGGTGAGGCGTTGGAAGACTGATGCAGGTTATGTTTATATTTTGGCTGAGGAGGAGGTTTTGGCTTAGACATGGTAAGTGTGCGTGTTCGGGTTAAGACTCCTTTTGGCGATATTATAGTTGAGGGTGATAGCCCACAAGAGGTTTTGCGTGTTCTTGAGTCTTTTCCTGAGAATTTTGTTGAGAAGGTTGCGGATTTTGCTTCTAGTCGTATGGTTTCTTCCGGAGTGCAGTTGAAGGGTGTTGTGGAGTTTACTACTGAGGGGCCCGTTATTGTTACGCGGGAGAAGCTTACCCATTATGAGGCTATTGGTTTGGTGCTTTATGCCTCTGAGAATAAGAAGAATACTGCTGCGCAGATTCAGAGGCTTTTGGAGTCTAGTGGGATTAAGAGTATGGTTCCTGCGCGTCTTAATGAGATGACTAAGCGTGGGCAGGTGTTCAAGCCTGACCCGTCTAAGCCTGAGTTTAAGTTGACGGTTCAAGGCGAACGTTGGATTGAGGATGATGTCTTGGCTAGGCTTCGGGGTAAGATGGGTTGAGCGGCGAAGAACGTGTGTGGGTTCAGATCAAGTACGGCGGCGTAGAAAAAACTTTTGAGGGTGGTTTGGAAGAGGTTTGGCTGTCGCTAAATAGGTTTTTCAATGAGTTTTTGCCTTCTTTTAAGGTTGCGAAGAAGCTTTTGCTTAGAGCGGATTTAGAGGAGCTTGTTAAGGCATGTGAAGGTTTGGTGGGTTTTTCTAGGGAAGAAGGGGCTTTCCTGCTTGTTTCTAAGGATAAGCTTACGGATAATGAGACTTTGCTTTTGTGGCTTTTAGCCTATTATGTTGGTTTTCGTTTGGGTTTTGTGGAGACTGATGCTGTTTCTAGAGAATTTTTACAGGGGAAGCTTGGTAAAAGCGGGAAGATTGTCAGTACGCGGCTTGGCGAGCTTGTTAAGGGCGATTTTGTTGTTAAGACTGCTGATGACAAATATAAGATTACAAGTTTTGGTCTTGTGCAGATGCAGAAGGAGATTATCCCGCGGATTAGGTCGAAACTTGGCAGTTAAAGAAAGAGCGATTTAAGAGATTTTCAAATGTTAAAATCTAGACTCCCTAGATTTTCCGATTTTCCATGTATTTTTAGGTTTCAAGTGTGTTGTGTAATTTCATCTTTTTGCAGAGTATAATTGTTAGCGAGGTTGCTAGGATAAGTGATGAAAGTAGAATTAAAAATGTGAATTCTGGTATGACATAGTAGTCGTTGTTTTTGCAGCAGACTATTCCTACATATTGCATAGGACCTAGGTTTTTCCAGTAATATCCGTAGCATTCTGCCCAGTCTCCGACTTTTAGGGAGAGTGACTGGTTATAGCAGACGGTTACAATGTCGTTTATTGTTAATGTGTTGTTGGGGTCGTAGAGGATTTCTTCGACTGTGACGTTGCAGTAGTAGCTTCCATAACAAACAGCTTCTCCCCACTGCTCGTCTGTTGTAACGTGTCCTCTGAACTTTACTTCTCCGACGTCTGAGGCTTGCGCTTTTTGAGTGGCATAGGCGAAGATGAAAACAACTAATATATTAATGATGAGTGTGAGGATTAGCGAAATTTTTCTATTCATATTATCCTCTATAGTATAACTTGTCAAATACTTTCTAATAAAACTAGCTATGGACATTTTAGTTTGATGAGAAGGCTTCTAAACATTTACTGCTCGAGTTTCTCAAGTTCTGCAAGGAAATACTCACATTGTTTCATGCCTATTTTCCAAAATTCTACGCTGCCTAAATCGAACCCTACTATTTTGCCGATTTCAATTGGCGATAGGCTGCTTCCAGCGGATAGAATTTGTTTCATTTTAGGTACAAACGCGTGACCCTCTTCTCTATATTTCTGGTAGAGCGCGTAGACGAATAGCTGTGCATAAACGTAGGGGTAATTGTAAAATCGGAAGTTAGCCATAAAATAATGTGGGGTTATGCTCCACTCTGAAAGCATCTCATTAAACCATTCAACTGCGTCGCCGTAAGCCTTGTCTCTGGCGGCAACCCAATATTTGCATATGGTTTCATGATTCAAGTATTCTCCGCGTTTGATTGCATCGTAAATTTGTTTTTCAAACCATGCACGTGCAGAAACTGAAAAAATTACCCTTCCTGCGCCGTCAAGAACTCTGCAGAGAATCACTTTTTTCTCTATGTCTGACTTTGCTTCGTTAAGTAGCAAGTCAGTAAGTAGAAGTTCTCCAAATATGGAGGCGGTTTCTGCAATAACCATTGGGATTCTTGTATTTAAGATTGTTTGGTTTCTATAGCAGTAGTAGCCGTGTGTTGCATGACCGAGTTCGTGAGCCAGAGTGTAAACGTCGTTCAGTCTTCCGTTGAAGCTTTGAAGCACAAAAGAGGATTTGCCGTTATACCATCCAGCGCAAAAGGCGCCATGTCTCTTTCCGAATCTTGGCATGGCGTCAATGTGGTTTCTGGCGAACATGTCTTTTACGGCGAAGGCGTACTCTTCATCGAATCTGCTGTAGGCGCGAATAATCAAATTCTTAGCAGTTTCAAAGTCAAATTTCATGTCGGGTGCGTCTGGCAAAGGCGCAATAATATCGTGGCATCCAAGCTTCGGCAATCCCATTATTTTTGCCTTCAGCTTAAGATAGCGATGGTATAAGCCAACATTGTCTTCCACAGCTTTAAGCAGGTTATCTATGGTTTGCTGGTCAACATCATTTGCTATTAAGCTTGCGTGCATGGGCGAATCGTATTTTCTCCATTCACAAATGCTCAGCCAATCATTACAAATGTTTCTAAAGGCTGAAGCGAAAATTTCGCCGTCCTTTCCCACAAGGCTGAAAACAGCTTTGTAGGCTGACTCGCGGGTGGCTCTATCAGGATGGGAAAACAAGCCGTAAGCTTCGCCGAAAGGAAGCGTTTTCTTTTCGCCTTCTACTGTTACCTCAAACAATCGGGTGTTGAGCCACTTGCTTTGTAATTCTTCCCATGCATGAACTCCGAATTGGTCCTTTTCAATTATTAGTTTCTCTTCAATCTCTGAAAGTTGATGGGGAACTTGACGGCGAAGTCTTTCTAAAGCATGTCTATAGTTTGCTAGAATTGGATCGGAAATTAGCTCTGGTTTTTTGTAGACTAGATCTCCCACTTCAAGTTCGAAGAAAGCCAGCATCTTGCCCAACTTTGCCTGTAATTTCATTGCCTTGTCATGAAGCACCTGGTTTTCTGGCAGTGTCATGTTAGCGGCAAAGGAAAGTCTGGAAAATAACAGAATTTCCTGAAGTTTTACATAATAAGTTTCGAACTCTTGAAAACATTTCAATAATTCTTTAGCTGTGAAATCTTTGATTTTCCCGCGATATTTGCTTGCAATTTTCTCAGCCATCTCCGCCACTTCTTCCATGGCTTTTTGCACGGAAGGGTCTGTAACGCTGGGAAAAATTTCAGACAAGTCCCATGCAACTTTTCTTTTCATCATCATTTACACCTTTTAATTGCAGAGTAAATCAATATATCATGCCTAAAATTTAATTTTATCCATGTGAGTTAGCGAGTTCTATGACTTTATCCTTGATTTGCTCGTAGATTTTCCATGCGTTTTCTTTATCCATAAAGTATGGGTCGGAAATGTTCCATACAACAATTCTGTTCTTGCATTGTGGACAGAGGTTCAACACGTAGTTTTTGTGTCTTTCTTCCATGGCAACAATGATGTCGTAGTCCATAGGCTGTTTGCTACTTAGATGTTCAGGATTTTCCTTTAAGAATTTATCCGCATTTTCCTTTCTTAAAAATTCCTTTACTTTTTCGGCGATGGGAATAACCACATGCATTCCAGCAGAGTCCACAGTCCAGTTGGGCTTAATTTTCCTTAGCAAAGCCTCAGCTAAGGGGCATTACCAGAACATACAAACAAGACTTTCATGAAACATTCAACAATTATATGGTTAAAGTTTTCTAAATATTATGGTGGTGGTCTTTTTTGTGCGTATTGGTATCTGCGGGGTTTTCCTTCGCGTGTTAGTATTCCGTCTTTTACTAGGTCTATTAGGGCGTGGGCTACTGCTGTGCGGTCGTAATGGAATCCTAGCCTAGCCATTTCATTATGCACTTCGCCTAGAGTTCTGGGCGTAGAAAACCATCCTTCCATCCAGAGTTTTTGGATTACGCCTTTGCAGGTTTCTGCTCTTGGCGGTAGTGCGGGCTTTTCGCTTATCAAGGTGGTTTCTTTGAGTTTTTCTGTTACTGTAGATAGGATTTTATCTACTGTGGCTTGGAGTTGGTCTTCTTGGCATTCTACTTCGAATTCTATTTCTCCGATTTTCATTTTTACTCGTATGGGTGGTTTTTTGGTGGTTTCTGTCAATTTTCCACCTTATTGTTTATTGAATTGTGCAACTTGTTCATGCACAACATTTAAATATACCTTCCGCAAACAATTGGCTATTGGTGAATCTTGTTGACTGAACAATACACTATTACAACAACACCAAAATATAATTTTCCACAACCCACCGTAGACACAACATTATCCCAACGCCTCATGCAACTAAGCATCTACACTCTAAAACAGGTCCAAAACCCCAACATTCAACAAAACCAACAAACAATTCAACAAAAACTCCAACTAAACACCAAGCCTATAACCCTAACACCAAACCCGCAAGAAACCATAGTAGCCGCAGTAGACACCTCAAGCATAAAATTAGGCGAAACAGCAACAGGCACCCTAATAGCCATAAGAGGGGCTAATGTCTGGAAACAAAACCACCACTACAGATACATCCGCCTAGGACCCTTCATATACCACATAACAGAAGAAAACAAAAACGAGATATATAACACACTTAAAAACGCCTATTTTCAAACGTCACACCAATACAGCCACGATTACTCGCCGCCAATAACACAAATGCCAAACCGCATTGCAACACTCCTCGAAAGATGGCTCCAAAACATGCTCTCAAAAACCATAAAAAACGCCCTAATCCTCTTCGACGGCTCGCTAACCGCTGGAACCCCCGACACCCCAACAAAACAGTTAAAGGCAATTCTCGAAACCGCGAGAAAAAGAGGAAACACAGTTTTAGCCTTCTCAAAAATGACAAACCTAAGGTTTAACGGACGCCTAATAACGGACACGCTCTTCTGGCATAAACCCCCATACATACTCGAAGCCGTGGTAAAACCCAACCCCCCCATA
>CBETPM010000052.1:0-6049 GCA_965538135.1 Candidatus Bathyarchaeota archaeon | reverse complement strand
TTCTCGCCTACACTCAAAATTTTTTCTGCTTCGTGCTCCAAAGCTCGTTTAACTGGTTTTGATAATGCATCTTCGACTTCAATAGCAGCCTTTTTTGCAAGTGTAACAGCGTTTCTTCGTGTAGAAGCAAAAATTAACGCCTGTCCGCCCGTTTTAATGGTGTTTAAAGCTAGGTTTATGGCTGGATTTTTCGTTTTCTTTTCTATTTTTCGGGCGTCTCCATCTTTAAACTGGATTTCGTTTTGTAACACCACCCCTTCTTTTAGAAAAATTGGTCTCCATTCGGTTGTAACATAGTCGGCTTTCAACCATTCAGCAATCTCTTCCACATTGTTTATGGTGGCACTTAAAGCCAGAATCTGCACGCTAGGGTTTATTTGCATCAGCCTAGCCAAAACAACCTCTAAAGTTGGGCCTCGCTCGCCATCATTTAGCAAGTGCACTTCATCCGCAACTATGAGGGAGATTTCGTCCATCCATTTAGCTCTATGCCTTAAGAGAGAGTCTGCTTTTTCATTCGTGGTTACGATGATGTCGTATCTTTCAAGCCATGGGTCGCTACTGTCAAAATCACCTGTACTGATTCCTATTCGTGTTCTTAGTCCATTTTTCTTCCTTATTTGTGTATATTTTTTAAATTCTTCAAATTTTTCACTAGCTAAAGCCCTTAAAGGCGTTAGATAAACAGTTTTTCCATTTTTCTCTAAAAGATGCTTTAAAGCGCATAATTCGGCTATTAGGGTTTTTCCAGAAGCTGTGGGGCTTGCCAAAACAAGATTTCTTCCCTCCAACACTCCAAGTCTTACAGCTTCTTCTTGAGGAGGATAAAGCTCAATAATCCCAGATTTGAGTATAACCTCTTTAACTGGTTCAGGAATTGGCAACTCTACTATTTTCACTGAAACGCGCCTGTTTATTTTCTACCAGCAATTCCCCCGCCGCAAATTTAAAGTGTTATGGAAAGGTGTTTCTGTTTTGTGGGTTATGTTTTTCTATTAGATAAGTGATACTTACACTCTGGAACACGCCTTACACGTTAAGGATTGAATTAGAATGGTGGAGAATGTAAAAGAACTTCTTAAGGCTCATGAAGGCTTAAAACGTGAAGTTTACTTAGACATTGAGAATTCCAGCTGGGTTCCAGAAGAAGTAATCACTGCCATGTTGCCCTACTATAACAAACGCGCTTATGGGAACCCTACATTAACCCATAATCCCGGCTGGGAAGCCTTTGAAATAATAATGGAAAACACACAAAAAATAGCCAACTTTCTTGGATGCAAAAACATTGAAGAAGTCAACTACACTCCAGGCGAGACCGAAGCCAATAATCTGGCTTTAATTGGCACCGCCTTTTCCCGAAAAAGTAAAGGGAAAAAAATAGTTATTTCAGAGATAGAGCCCATAAGCGTTTTACATGTAGCCGAATTGCTGCAAAAATACGGTTTTAGGACAACTAAAATACCCGTGGACAAGGAAGGTTTCATAAAGCTTGAAGAACTGGAAAAGTCTGTGGATAAAGAAACAGTTTTGGTAAGCATTTCAACAGTAAACCATGAAATTGGAACAATTCAGCCGATTAAAGAAGCATGCAAAATAGTGAAGGAGAAAAGTGCTGAATCTATTTTTCACACGGATGCTTCAGACGCTTATGGCAAGGTCTTTTTCAATGTGCAAAATCTTGATGTGGATTTGGCAACAATCAGCAGCTACAAAATTTTAGGTCCCCGGGGAATAGGAGCCTTATATGTAAAAGAAGGTATGAACGTGGAAAGGATTTTAGAAGGACAAATAGGAACGCAAAAGCTTTGGCCAGGAGTTGAAAATACTCCATTGATCGTGGGATTTGCTAAAGCCTCAGAACTTGCTTTTCAAAATTTTGAGGAAAACGTTAACCATATGCGAAGACTACGAGATAAGCTAATTGACGGAATTTTCGGAAAAATTTCTGACGTTAAACTTAACGGGCCGAAGGGTGATAAACGTGCACCTGACAATGTTAACATTAGCTTTTTGCGATGTGAAGGGGAAGCTTTAACCATCGAGTTAAGTTTAAGCGGTGTTTATGTCTCAAGCGGAAGCGCTTGCACTCGGAGGCTTTTGCAGCCAAGCCATGTTTTGGTGGCTATAGGTCGAAAATTTGAAGAGGCTCACGGAAGCATTCTGATGAAGACTACGCGCTATCATAGTGAAGAAGATGTTGAATACGTTTTAGATGTGCTTCCTAAAGCTGTTGAAAGATTAAGAGGGATAACAGGCGTAACAGGAGCTGGTTAATATGTCGAGAATTCCCTTACCTTACAATCCTAAGGTTCTTGAACTTTTCAGAAATCCAAAGAATCTGGGAAAAATGGAAGATGCCACGGTTTCGGCGGTGGCTGGAAACCCTGCGTGTGGAGACATGATAACCTTTTATTTGAAAATCAACAAACAAGACGTGATCGAAAAAGCTTCTTTTGAAAGTTACGGCTGCGCCGCAAACATAGCTACTTCCAGCATTGTTACCGAAATGATTAAGGGAATGACTTTGGAAGATGCTTGGAAAATCTCTTGGAAAGAGGTCACTAAAGCTGTTGGAGGATTACCAAGCGTAAAATTTCACTGCGGTGTCTTAGCTGTGGGCGCATTAAAAAGAGCGATAAGAAAATACTATAAAAACAAGGAAGTCTCCCCCGAGTGGCTGAAGGAAGAGCCAAGTTTTGAAGAGAAACAAGCTTTAGAAGAAGAGGAACTTGCAAAGGTTTTGTCGAAAAGAATGAAATTAGGAGAGGAAAAATGATGCTTGACCCCTACAAAATCCGCGAAGATTTTCCAATTTTAAAACGCCAAATCAATAACCATCCCTTGATATATTTTGACAATGCAGCAACATCGCAAAAGCCAAAACAGGTTATAGAAGCTATAAAAAACTTCTACGAAAACCATAATGCCAATGTCCATCGGGCAGTCCACACTTTATCGCAGGAGGCTTCTGAACTTTATGAAAGGGCGCATGAAAAGATTGCAAGCTTCATAAACGCTGAAGGTATGGAAGAAATAATTTTTGTCAGAGGAACAACAGAGGCAATAAACCTGGTTGCCTATGCTTGGGGTCTTCGAAATTTAAAGAAAGATGATGAAGTGATAGTCTCTTTAATGGAACATCACAGTAACATTGTCCCGTGGGAAAACCTTTCAAAAGTTAACGGGTTTCACATCAAATATGCGGAGATAAACAGTGATGGAACACTAAATTACGAAAACTTTGAGAATCTCTTCTCTCCCAAGACAAGGCTTGTATGCGTCAGCCATGTTTCTAATGTTACTGGGGTAATAAACGACGTAAAAAGAATTGCAAAAATCGCTCATGAATATAACGCGTTAATACTTGTGGATGGGGCTCAATCTGTTCCTCACTTGCCTGTAGACGTCAAAGAGTTAGACATTGATTTTCTAGCCTTTTCTGGACATAAAATGTTAGGACCGACGGGAATAGGCTGTCTGTATGGCAAAAGGGAAATTCTTGAGAAAATGGAACCCTTCCACGGTGGAGGAGAAATGATACGAGAAGTTTCCTACGACCCCTCTGCTAAAAGATGCTCTATTTCACTGAACGATTTGCCTTGGAAGTTTGAGGCTGGAACGCCCAATGTCTGTGGAGGAGTTGGACTGATGGAAGCGGTGGAATATTTGGAGAGTGTGGGCATGGAATATGTTAAGGAACATGAATGCATGTTAACTGAATATGCTATGAAACGCATGCAAGAATGCAAAAAAGTAAAGGTTTACGGACCAAAAGAGGTTTCGGTCAAGTGTGGAATAATCCCCTTTGACGTAAAAGGGTTGAACTCCCACGATGTTGCACTTTTCCTTGACAGCTACGGCATAATGGTCCGCAGCGGTCTTCACTGTGCTCAACCTTTACACCAGATTTTCAAGCTAAAATCTACTGCTAGAGCAAGCTTTTACATCTACAACACTCGCGAAGAAATTGACAAGTTCATCCAAGCTCTAAAGGAGATTGAACAATTCTAATGGCTAAACTTGAAGACTACGTGGCAAGAATAGAAGAAACATGTGGTGAAGAGAAAAACTTTATAGTCTTATTCAAATACGACAAAAAAAATGAAGTCATAGCAAAAATCCTAAAAAAAGCAAAAAAGGAAAAATCAATTTCAACCATAATTTTCGAACTAACCTTCAAGAACATTTCTTTTCGACTTTACGGAACTGGAAAAGCAATCTTTCGAGGATTAAAAGAAAAAAGCGAGCTTAAAGATCTTTTAGCTGATCTTTTGTTGTGATTTCATGGATTAATTGTTTGTATTGAATCGTGAGAAGTAAGATTTAAATCACTTGCCACCAACATAAATTACCAGACAAACTAGGAGGTTTCCTTTTGCCAAATGCCAAGCAAAAGTCTACAGAAAAACCAATGGTTACTAGTGCGGTTGGCTTCGGATTTCAGGGCGGAAAAAAGAAAGAAGGCGGTGCAACATATCTTGTTGAAGAGCAAATAAAAACCGCTGTTAAAAACACTAAAGTATCTGTTTCTATAACAAAATCGGCAAAAGTGTACTCTCCTTCTAGGGTCGAGCTTAG
Organism: Candidatus Bathyarchaeota archaeon; assembly: GCA_965538135.1. Classification (GTDB taxonomy): domain Archaea; phylum Thermoproteota; class Bathyarchaeia; order Bathyarchaeales; family Bathycorpusculaceae; genus PIXZ01. Next base: position 1,468 of record CBETPM010000052.1, on the reverse strand, counting down.
GAAAAAATATGGGATAGAGAAGTATGATCTTCATCCGGGATATGTGTTTCCAGAGTCTGTGCAATCGCTTATTCCGCGTAATACTCCTGAATACATCGATAAAGGCTTCAATTATGTCAAGAGAATAGTCCGTGCGTTGTATCATTTTAAACAATGTGCTTTGGTTGGGCCTAGTGGAACTGGAAAAACTCACATTGTTTATTTGGTGGCGGAGCTTTGCGGTCTTCCTATGTGGGAGATAAACTGTGGTTTACAAACTTCTGCTTACGATCTGTTCGGTCGATACATAGGTTTAGGGAAGGAAAACTGGATTGACGGCCAAATAGTCATGTGGTGTAGACAAGGCGGGATTCTTTATTTAGATGAGGCAAACATGATGAAGCAAGACATAGCCACCAGGCTTAATCCAGTTCTCGATACCAGAGGCCACATAGTCTTAACAGAAAAAGACAATGAGATAGTGCCTAGACATCCTTACGGCTACCTAGTAATAGCCATGAACCCCTTCTCAGCCGAGTTCATAGGAACAAAACCATTAAACGCTGCTTTGAGAAGACGGATGTCGGTTTGGATAAACTTTGACTACCTAAGCATAGGAGACAAAATATCCCCTGACGAGGTACAGCTTCTTGTCAAAAGAAGCGGTGTAGAGGAAAAGGTTGCTGAAAGAATAGTTAGAGTTGGCGCTGAACTTAGAAGACAATATAAAAATGGCGATATACCCTATGGGCCTTCTCCGGGAGATTTGATTAATTGGGCAACGTTGGTTGCTGATGGCTGCGACCCTATAGACGCTGCTGTTGAAACAATAGTTGGAACTACAAGTGATGATGCGGAAATACAAGCTGCTGTAAAGCGCATCGTTGAATCCGTTTTTGGAAAGTGAAAGCCGGGTACAAACTGTGGACTTTTATGATTTTGCCTGGTCGACAGCAACTCAAATGACGAAAAAGACGCATAATGAGTTAAAGATTCTCCTTCATGATGAGTTAAGATATCCATATTTGGGAAAAGATGAGAAAGGGCTTGTTTTCCATCTGCTTAAACCAAAAAAGATAAACGAAAATTCTGTTTATTTTCAAGGTTTAAATTTTAATCTTCAAAATCCAGTGCATAAAAAGATAATTTGGTACTTATTCAAAGCATCAGTTTACCATTTTTGTCTGCACTCACGCTATTCAGAGTTTTCGTTATACTCAAAATGGGCTAAAGGAAAAGCCTTAACTTAGCCGCCTTTGTTGTGAGCCTTGTAGAAGATGCAATAATAAAGAATCAATTGAGGCTTTCTTTTAAATGGGCAATTCCTGAAACGGTTTACGGAGATGCTGTTTCTTTTCTTCGCATGAAAAATGTTGATGAACTTCCAAAAGACACGTCGCGGGTTATGCTTTCTCTTTTAACTTATTGTAGTGTAGGAAAGATTAAGGGGATGCTGGACGATGAGATGTTTACAGACGTTCAAGCAGTC
>CBETPM010000051.1:0-6061 GCA_965538135.1 Candidatus Bathyarchaeota archaeon | reverse complement strand
TTTTAAGAGAAGCTGGTTTTGAAGTGGAGGTTCTAGATGAAGTTAAACCAGAGCCGACAGTTAAGGACATGACTGAAGGGGCAAAAAAGCTCTCCAGTTTTGCTCCAGACTGGATTGTTGGGCTGGGTGGTGGAAGTTGCATGGACGCGGCGAAAGCCATGTGGGTATTATACGAGAGGCCCGACATAGAACTGGCTGATATATCACCCCTAACAAAGCTTGGTCTAAGAAAGAAAGCAAGGCTGATTTGCATTCCAACCACGAGCGGCACAGGCTCAGAAGCAAGCTGGGTGACCGTGATTACAGACGAAAAGGAGCATTTCAAAATGGAGTTAGCTTCCAGAGAGCTTTACCCAGACATTTCAATAGTAGACCCAAAACTTACCATAAGTATGCCAAAGAAGCTAGCAGCCTACACAGCTATAGACGCCCTCATAAACGCCATTGAGGCTTATGTTTCCCAATGGAGAAACGACTTTTCCGACGCCCTAGCCATAAGGGCAGCCCAACTCATATTCAGATACCTCCCAAGAGCCTACCAAAACCCAGAAGACATGGAAGCCAGAGAAAAAATGCATAATGCAGCCACCATGGCTGGATTGGCCTACAGCAACTCTCAAGTTGGAGTTACCCACAGTTTAGGCCATGCCTTCGGAGCGGTTTTCAAGATCCCCCACGGTCTAGCCACATGCGTGTTCTTACCTTACTCCATAGAGTACAACACAAAGGAAGCCATGAATAAATATAAGGAGTTAGCCGAAGCCATAGGCATTAAATTCAAGTCCCCAAAAGTTACCGTAAATAAATTTTTGGCAGTCATAAAAGGCCTTATACAAGGGGTTAATTTGCCCCTTTCCATCAAAGAAATGGGAGTAAAATGGAAGGATTACCAAGGCAGGCTTGACGAGCTTGTTATAAAAGCAGAGATGTCCACATGCAATTTTGTTAACCCAAGAGTGCCAACGAGGGAAGAGCTTAGGAAGCTGTTTATTTACGCTTTTGAAGGTCGAAGCGTGGACTTTTAATTGTTCCGCAAATCATATGCTGAGCTTAAACCATGATAGGAACCTTTTCTTCCTTCCCCTTTTCTTCAGTTTTAGGAAGTTCACAGCCTTCTAGCCATACAGCGGCTAAAACTTCGAAGTCAGGTGGGATAATCCCCCTCTCAATTTCCACATCTATCACCGCTGGAAGCCCAGATTCCAAAGCTCGTTGGAGTGCCGGCTTAATCTCGGATGGTTCAACAACTCTTTCACCATAACAGTTCATGGCCTGAGCAATTTTGTCATAGCGGACGTCGCTGAAATCAACGCCAACATACCTTTTAGAATAGACAAGTGTCTGTCCGGATTTTATCATTCCCCAACTGCAATCATTAGCAACGATATACACAACTTGAGTTCCAAGACGACTTGCAGTCTCTAATTCTTGAATGTTGAATCCGAAAGCGCCATCCCCAGTTATACAATAAACATGTTTTGATGGAGCCGCAAGCTTAGCAGCAATAGCGTAAGGAATGCCGGCTCCCAGATGCCCTGAATCCCCCGATGCACAACTCAAATAAGTGTACGGTTCCAAGACTCTGTTAAGGTATAGACACCAGACAGTTGTGTTTCCTCCATCGACAACAGTGATGGCATCCCTTGGGAAGAACTCTCTAACTTCTCTTATGAGACGCAGGGGGTGGATTGGCACGCTGTTTGAGCGGGACATCTCCTCGAAACTTTCCAGCCAAAGTCTTTCAATCTGCTTGTATTCTTTAAGGGCGAGATTTTCTTCTCTCCGTGGTGCAAGCTTCTTTAGGTTTTCTAAAAGTGCTTGAAGCGTTGACTTGGCATCTCCAACAATCCCTATCTCAACTGGACGGTTAAGCCCAATCATATCGCTGCAAATATCTATTTGGATAAATTTCTGCTGTGATGGGTCACCCCAAGCTGGAGGCAAACCCCACATGTCCAAATCGCCGAGTCTACCTCCAACAAGAAGAACAACATCAGCCTCAACCTGGGCTGCAAGAGCCCCAGATCCGGGGCAAGCTGGAATTAGGCAGAGGGGATGATCCTCAGGGATTGCACCCCTACCGCTCATCGAAGTTGTTACGGGCGCTTGCAAATACTCTGCAAGTTCAACCAGTTCCTGAGAGGCTCTTGCCCTAAGGACACCTCCTCCAGCATGAATCAAAGGGGATTTAGCCTTAACAAGCAACATGGCGGCTTTTTCAATCGCCAAAGGATCTCCGAGGGGAGCCTCCTGAGCTCTGTAACTTGAAGGAGGAACAATCTTGACTTCTTCCTCGTCTCCTGTTTGAAAGAGAACATCAGATGGGAAATCAAGGTGAACAGGTCCAGGTTTTCCTGACTTTGCCATCCTGAAGGCTTGCTGGGTTAACTGTGCAATACGCCTCCAACTGAAAACAACCGCATTCCATTTTGTAACGGCTTTAAAGAGTGAAAGTTGATCCAGCCCTTGTTGAGAACCCTGGTCTGGATATGAACGCCAGGTCTGATTCTGGGCCGTTATAACTACCATTGGGATGCTATCCGCGAAGGCCGGATAAACCCCTCCAATCAAGTTCGCGGCTCCAGGCCCCACTGTCCCAACGCAAACTCCGGGCTCTCCTGTTACACGCGCCCAAGCATCTGCCATGTGGGCAGCTGCAGCCTCATGACGCGTTGTTATGAACTCTATGCGTTTGTCCTTGTAAATCGCGTCCAATAGTGGATAAAGCTGGTCTCCAGGAATCCCAAAGACATATCGCACATTTTCTTGGACTAGACATCTTTTTAGCACTTCGCCTCCTGTTAAACGAGACATGCAGATCCCGTAATGGTTATCTTCTCTCACCTTTATAATTCTAGTCATCGCTGAGAATCAGAGCGTAGACAAGTTTTAAAGCACTTTAAAGATTCGTTACCGTGCACTCGGACATTTCAACCGGAGCTTCGGGCTGCCTTTTCATAAACTCGCCAATAAATTCTTGCGCGTCTATACATCCTTCGGGAGCAAAAACGCCCTTATCCTTGATTCTCCCTTTTGCCAACATTTGAGCCCCTATTGAAACTAGAACGCCGGTTCCTTCGTTCATCCTTCCAGTGGAGGCAAAGGTTAAACTGGTTTTGTTTCCACCCCTCATGCCCCGAACTTCTACACGCACAGCGCCCCTCTTCGGAACGTTTCGTATTCTTCTGCTTACCTTATGTACAAGAGATGCAGCAAACTCCAGCGGAGTTATAGCTACACCCCTTACATTTAAAGGCTCTTCAGACGCAAATCCGAGATCTCCTAAAGATACTATCAACTCTTTGATTTTGGGAGGGTTAAAAGCACATTTAGTATCAACATACTTCACCTTCTTTATATACTTTGGAATAGTCAACGGCTCCGGATGACCTATATGAAAAGCTTCGAATTTACCAAATGGTTTTGGAAACTCAACAGTCTCTCTTCCATCAACGAAGGCCCGAACTTTTATATATTTTCCATTCTGAAAAGTGGGGACCTCTCCATACATGGAATGGAACCTGTGAGCTATTTCAGCAACTCCGCCAAGGTCAGGTGCACCCATAAGTACAGATATGTGAACCTCTTCCGGCTCATCTAACATTTCAGCTCCTGCTTTGGCGAGAATGTTTGTGGCTCCCGGAGAAACTCCGAGTCCGGTAATTATCGTTATTTCGGCATCCTTTGCAGCTTCGTCAAGCCCTAGTACTTTCATGGTTGAATCATAATCATCGCAAATATCAACGAAGTTCACTTTCGCCTCTATAGCAGCTTTAACCACAGGCAAGGCAAACTTATAGAATGGGCCGACACAGCTCAGTGCAACATCAAACCCACTCATTAAATCAACCAGCTTCCTCCTGTCCCTAACATCTACAAACTTGACGGACACGACTGTCTTTTCACTCCTCAATTTTTTAACAAACTTTTCAGCCTTCTTCACATCTATATCACCTACAACAACTTCCTCGAAATCGCCGTATGTCAACAAATCTGCAATGGCCACCTTTCCCATTTCCCCGCATCCCAAAGCTAAAGCCCGCATTTGCCTCACCTTAACTATTCCTTTAATCAAACTGAATTAATTCAAGGAGCATGCCTAAAGTTTTCTCGGTGTCTAAATAAGCGAATTTTGTGACCTCGAGGGCCTCACCTTTCCACAGAACCTCTATGCCCTCTTTCTTAAGGGTGGCAAGTTCCTTTTCTAAATCCTTTACAAAAAAGCCGAGGTGGTGAAGCCCTCCTCCTCTTTCCCTAAGAAATTTTGTGTGAATGTTCTCTCCTTTTAGGACTTGGATTAGTTCCAGCTGCACATCGCCTAACTGAAAGAACACAATTTTCAGTTTCACATTGTCTGTTATAAACTCTATTGGCCGTAATGATTCCTGTTTCAACAATCTTTCATAGTATTTCGCGGTTTTTTCCACGTCTCTTACAACGATTCCGATCTGGTCAACCTTAGAAAATATCCCTTTATTTTTAATCTTCATCAAACACAAACACCCTCACTAACATAATAGCGCTTCTTACCCTTTTTCTTTTCGGCTATTATGGGTTTAACTAATTGGAGGCCTATGTATACCAAAATTTCTCCGCATAAGCTATAACAAAGAGAATCAGTTCCTGAAAGTTCAACAGCCGTAATCCTTTAATGACAAAATTTTATATGAAGAGAACAAGAGAATTTGAGGCGATCAGAACGTTCGGGTATATGGGGAAAATTCTAAGAATCGATTTGTCAAAATGTAAGATAACTGAAGAATTCCCTGACCAAAACACTTTGAAAATGTTTTTGGGCGGAAGTGGACTTGCAACAAAATACCTGTTTGACGAGGTTAAAAAGGGAATAGACCCACTAGGGCCAGAAAACAAGTTGATAATCATGACAGGGCCTTTAACGGGAACTCCATCTCCAAGTACTGGAAGATACGTTGCTGTTGCTAAATCTCCTCTCACAAATTTTTGGGGACAGGCAAATTCGGCTGGTTTCTGGGGAACAGCCTTTAAAAGATCAGGTTTCGATGGAGTAATATTTGAGGACATCTCGCCGAAACCAGTCTACCTTGTAACAGACAATGGGAAAGCAGAACTTAGAGACGCCAAACACCTTTGGGGTAAGAACACCTCTGAAACTACAAGATTAATAAAAAAAGAGTTAGGAAAAGAGTTTAAAGTCGCTTGTATAGGCATTGCCGGAGAGAACCTAGTTAAATATGCGGCCATCATAAACGATGCCGAAAAGCCAAACTGGGGAAGGGCAGCTGGAAGGTGTGGCATGGGCGCAGTCATGGGTTCAAAGCGGCTAAAAGCCATTGCTTCCAGAGGAAGCATGGAAATTAGGATAGCAAATGAAGAAATCTTCAAAGAGGAAGCTAAAAAAAGATATGACTGGGTCAACGAAAGCATATTGAAAATGTCCCTTGAGGTATATGGAACAGCGGTTGCCCTTGATTTAGTGAACATTCGAGGCGGATTCCCAACAAGAAACTGGCAACACGGCGTTTTCACAGGAGCGGATAAGATAAACGGAACTGCAATTGTAGAAAGAATCCTTAAAGACAGAAAAGCCTGCTTCGCCTGTCCCATCGCCTGCGGAAGATTAAGCGAGGTAAAGATAGGTTCCCAAGCAAGCAGTGGGGAAGGACCAGAATACGAGTCCCTCGGATCCTTTGGAGGTATGTGCTATGTCGATGATTTAGATGCAATTACCCAGGCGCACTTCTTATGTAATGAATATGGTCTCGACACAATTTCCACCGGAAGCACCATTGCCTTCGCAATGGAATGCTATGAGAAAGGAATACTAACTAAAGAAGAAACTGGCGGATTAGAAATAAAATTCGGCGACCCCAAAGTGATCATAGAACTTGTGCATAAAATCGCCAAAAGAGAAGGAATCGGAGGTCTCTTGGCTGAAGGAACTAAGATTGCATCAAAAAAGCTCAACAAGGGTGCTGAAAAATTTGCCATGAATGTTAAAGGGTTAGAACTCCCGGCATATGATCCTAGAGCCGCCAAAATAACAGGGTTAGCTTATGCCACCGCAAACCGTGGAGGATGC
>CBETPM010000050.1:0-6084 GCA_965538135.1 Candidatus Bathyarchaeota archaeon | reverse complement strand
AAATAAACAAAAAGAAGAAAGGCCTATGAGTTGCAAGCTCTGCGAAAAGATGCGCTTTACAAATGCGGTAAATACGAAGTTTGTTATGTGAAGACCATACATCAAACGATGATTTGTCTGCTTTGGCTTTCTACCAACCTTTAGGCTTTCAGATCCATGAAGTAAAAGTAAATGTTTTGGCGCAGAAACATGGTGCGGTTTTAAAGGGTATTTGCGGATTGCCAATAAGTTAAGATTGCAGAAAATTCTTTAGTTCAGCCAACAATCTAACAGGCTTGAGCTAAAATGGGCGCAATAATAGCAGTAATAAGCAAAAAAGAGGCGAATTCAGCGAAAACTGCAATTATCATGCTAGAAAGCTTAGCACAAAAAAATATGGAAAAATTCGGCATAGCCTCGCCAAACAATGTATTAATTGAAAGCACCATTAACAAGCTTCAAGATGAAAAAATCAATTCACCTATCATTGTTGGCTACGTTTTTTCGAAGATTTTGCCACAAGATAAACCGCAACCAATGCAACTAGATAATACAGCGTTAGCATTCGAAGGAAGGCTATACAAGCCCATGCTAAAGGTTTCTGACGCGGAGGTTGTCGCTCGAAAATTAAAAAGAAATCCCTTATCCGAGGCAGCAAAAATTATCGGAAAGTTTGAAGGTGATTTCGTCTTTGTAATGGCAGAAGAAGAGCAAGTTGTTACCGGGAGAGACCCTTTAGGTATTCGCCCGTTATATTATGGTGAAAATTCAGATTTTGCAGCTTTAGCCTCTCAGCGTAAAGCCTTATGGGCGATTGGAATAGAAAAAACCTATTCTTTTCCGCCAGGACATATAGCAGCGGTAAGCTCAAAAGGTTTTCAATTTAAACCTGTTAAAACCTTGGCATATTCAAGGCCAAAGGAAACCACAGTGCAAAACGCAGTTACGAAAATTCAGAAACTTTTGCAAAAATCAATTCGCCAAAGACTTTCCGGCTTAAAAGAAGTTGCTATAGCCTTTTCAGGAGGATTAGACAGCAGCCTAGTAGCCTTTCTAGCCAAAAAAACTGCACTTAATGTTCAGTTGATTCACGTAAGCCTTCCAGAACAGCCGGAAATCGGGTATGCAAAAAAGGCAGCTAGCGCCTTAGAATTGCCCTTGCAAGTTTTCTTATACTCTGAAGATAGTGTAGAACGTGTTCTTCCAAAGGTTTTATGGTTAATCGAAGATGCAAGTCCTCTTCAAGCAAGCATAGCGGTTCCAGTTTATTGGACAGCGGAAAAAATGGCGAAAATGGGATTTACGGTATTGTTGGCTGGTCAGGGTGCAGACGAGCTTTTCGGCGGTTACAAGAAATATGTAAACAGCTACCAGAGACATGGTATAGAAAAAGTTCATCAGATAATTTTTAAGGATATTAGTAGAATGCATGAAATTAACTTTGAAAGAGACTTCAAGATATGCAGCTTCCATGGTGTAGAATTGCGTTTGCCCTTTGCGGTATATGAAATGGCAGAATTTGCAGCTAAACTTTCTCCAAAATTGAAAATCGAAGAGACAGACGAACAGTTAAGAAAAATGGTTCTAAGAAAAGTGGCTAAAAATCTTGGTCTTCCACAGTTTATAATTGAAAAGCCTAAAAGGGCGATTCAATATGCGACTGGAGTAAGTAAAGCTCTTGAAAAAATTGCCGGCAGAAAAGGGCTACGGCTTAAAGAATATCTACAAAATAGGTTTGAAACCGTTTTAAAAGAGACGAAGATGCCATGAATAACACAGCTGTTGTTTTTTCTTCCATATACTATAAACATAACACGGGCAAGAATCATCCAGAATCCGCAAAACGTCTAGGCGTGATAGTTAATGAGTTGAAAAAAGGAAGACTTTCAAAAAGCAAAAATTGGCAGTTTGTCAAACCCTCAAAAGCTTCCGTAACTGACGTCGAATTAGTTCATGATTATCAATACGTTAGGTTTATAGAATCAGTTTGTAAGTCTGGCGGAGACATACTGGACGATGGAGACACCATTGTTTCTCCAGAAAGTTTTGAAGTTTCTCTTTACGCCGTAGGAGGCGCACTCAAAGCTGTCGATTTAGTTATGGAAAAACTCTTCAAAAACGCGTTTGCTCTTGTTCGTCCTCCTGGGCATCATGCAGAAAGTTTTCGCGCCATGGGCTTTTGTATTTTTAATAATGTGGCAATAGCCGCTAAATACTTGCTGGAAAAATTCGGATTAAAAAGAATCGCAATATTAGACATTGATGCTCATCATGGAAACGGCACACAAAGAACATTCTACGAAATCAGTCAAGTTCTATACATGAGCATACATCAAGACCCTCGCGATTTTCCTGGTACGGGATTTATCGACGAAATAGGACGAGGAAGAGGGTTAGGCTATACGGTGAACATTCCGCTTCCTTTCAAGACAAACGACCCCATATATCTTAAAGCTTTTAGAGAAATCGTCTTACCTGTAATAAACGAGTATAAACCAGAATTTTTGCTAATATCTGCAGGTTTAGACGGCCATTACACAGACCCCATTGGGGGTCTTTCTCTATCCATGTTATGTTACCAAAAAATTTTCGACGAAATAGTTGAGATTGCATCAAAAATTTGTAATGGAAAAATAGTGTCCATTCTTGAGGGAGGATACAGCCTCAGATTTGTTGGAAAAATAGCTGCAGCTAACATTGCAAAGATGAGTAACACTTTATACAATGTTAACGACAAAATTTGCAAAACTGGCTTGTCTGTAAGAAGACGAGGCGAGAAAATAATTAAATCTGTGAAAAAGGTGCAAAGGGATTTTTGGAAGTTAAATTAGTCCTTTTATTCCTCTATTACTTGGATGGCGTTTTCTGGACATTGGGCTTCGCAGGCTCGGCAAACAAGACATTCCTCGACTTTTACTGGAGTGGATTTTCCGTTGTTTAATTCATAGACTCCCACTGGGCAGGTGTCAACGCAGGTGCCGCATCCTGTACATTTATCGTTATCAACCAGTATCTTCACCATTTTATCCATCTCCTTTTAGATTTTCATTGGAATTTAAACAGCACAATAAAAGGTTTTAGGTAGAGCAAAACCGTTTCTAATGTTCAAATTTTGAACATAATAGTAGAACAAAAAAGTGTTGCTAGCGAATATCCTCTCTAAGCCTCAAAAGAACTCCATTTATCGTTGTCTCATCCTGCTCTTTTCTACGTTCATAATCTGCGAGGAGTTTTCGATAGGCTTCTAAAGAGAGTTCGCCGCGTCTATGCCGCATTTCAATACTTCGAATATTTGCTTTAATCTCGTTAATTTCAGTTTCAGCAACTTCCAACTGTCGCATTAAATCAGAGTATTTACCGCCTGCCGCACGCATCCTCTCTTTATATTCCGCCAATTTTCGGGATAAAGTGTCAAGACGCGTTTCTAAGGTTCTTTTTCGCACCCTATATCTACGTCTAGGAATCTTACCTTTTCTTGCCCTGACCTCGAGGGATTCCAGTTCAGAAATTATTCCCTTTTTTTCTTCGTAAGAATTTACGAAAGATTTTATGGTTTCCGGACTAAGCTGCACCGCAATTGTTGGAACTGCAACCTGAACTGCAGCTTTTGGTCTTTTCCAAACGAGAGCTATTGCGCAACCTAGAAGCGATAGGGCCCATATCCATAGGGTTGGACGGAAAGAAAGCCATAACGGATTATACGTGTAAATTACTTGTAAATCGCTTTTTAGTGGAAGAGCACCATTTAGAAGGCTTACGCCTCGCATGTTTATGGTTAATGCTTCTTGGAAAACGTTTCGGGTTATAGAAAAGGAATCAGCATAGGCAACAGTGTCCGGAGCAGATAGTCTTGCCCCTTCAGGAAGAATTATAGCGACGTAAGATTGCTTTGCATAATAGTCTGTATTACGGAATAAAAGAGATGAATAGTCAAACTCGTTGTTTTCTCCCTGTGTGTTTAGATAATTTTGACTAGGCAGAAAATATTTAACACTAAACCTTGTTGATTTGTAACTTTCCACCGGTAGAGTTAAAGCAATTCTATAACGATTTGTCTTTGCATCAACAAGTGAGGGTGCCAGCGCAAATTTTCGCCCGAACTGGTCGTAAGCTCCTACAATTGATGCGTTAGGAGGCAAAATCACTTCAACAGCAGCTATTTCTTTCGGCATTTTACTTACTATGTAATAGCTGTCTGTGCCGGAAATCTCGCCTAAACCGTTTATTGTTATCTCTCGCTTCAATTCCCCTACATCAAAAAGTTGAACCTTATCTCCGGATAGTGAAAATGTTAAATTTGCGGGATAATGAGCAAAAGGGGGAAGATTCTCCATAAAGTATTGGGTTTTATTAACGTTTCCATCATCCTTTGCAATATTTATGCCAGTGATGTCTTCTGGCAAATTTAATTTCACGCTACAGTTAGCTGCTGACTTGGCTAGGCTGGGGTATGCTGGAAAGTTTAATGTAAACTTGTTTGTATCTATTATTTGGAAAAGACTATTGGAGAGTACGAAACCTACGGAAAACGTATGCGCTTTTCCTACAATTATGTTTAAGGGTGCAGGGAAAACCACTTCAACAGCGTAGAAGCCCATACGCCCCTCAAAGGGAACATTAACATTTACAGTGAATTTTTGGGACGCATTGTAAGCTATACAGTCTAGGACGTAAGCGCCGTATTGGAATGGGAAGCCGATTTTAAAGCTTTCAAGAGTTGTGTTGCCAACTAAAGTGACAGTGTCATTGATAATAATGTAGCCATTGTAAAGGACAGTTATTTCATGACTCACATTTTCTATTATATAACCATCAGAGTTCTCTGCTTTAACACTTTTAGACATGGATGAAAATGACATAACAAGTAAAATAAGCGTTAAAAAAATAAATGTGAGACCTTTTTTCTTCACGTTTTTCCTCTCCAACCATTTCAATTGTAGGCTTTTATCTATTGGCAATCGCATTTATTTACTTTTAGAATTAACTAATATCGGTTACGCATATGCTTACCCTAAAAGCCGCCACGTTTAAGATAATAGTTCTCTTCCTTTTTAGGTCCAAAACTTCTAACACCTTTTTCTTTTAGTTGCTTTCTAAGTTTTTTTGCATATTGTTTGGTTATTTCTTTTCTTTTTTCCATGTAAGCAATTATTTCTTCAGCCTGCTGTTCTGTGTCGCATCTTCGGATAAAGTCTATAACATCCGGCATGTAATTAACAAAATTTCTTGAATGAGCACTTTCTCCTGTTTGTGGGTCTGTTCGAACAGAATTAATTGCAACCTTATTTTCGCCAGATTCCAGTTCCTTAGCTAAGTTTGGGAAGAGTTTTTTGAAGTTTTCTTTGTCAATTTCCACAGCAGCACTCTCAAGAGGTGCCAGACACTTCTAAATCATATTTTGGATAAACAATTATTTAAGCCTCTTTAATTCTTGAAGGAAGAAAACGTTGTGTTGGATTTTCTTTAAGCACTTTTTGTAACTCTTCTGTTTGCAAACCAATTATTTCATCGTTGTATATTTCGCATTTTTCTTTTTTACAAGCCTCTTCAAAATCTCGAACAACAATTTCTATATTTTCGCCAGATTGGGACTCTAAATATATGTGAAAAGACGTTCTCTTTTGTCCCTTTTTTGTAACACTCACCCATTCACTGTGCAGAATTTTTTGTTTCTCATCTTGTTTTAGCAAACTTAAAATTCTGTTTGGCTCGTGGCAATACACTACTATATCTATGTCACTTTTGCTGTGGGCAGTTCCTCGCCAAACACTTCCTATTAAAAGAGGATGGTATTCTTTGAGTTTTTCCATTATTTTTAGTGCTTCTTGACGCTTTTTAATCAGGTTTTGTTGCCGAATGGTCCCTTCGTTTTCTTCTATTATTTTGTCAAGTTCAACTGCTATTTCTAGGTTTGTTGGAAGAAAGTTGATGCCTAAGGTTTTTGCAGCTTTAATTTTCGCTTGTCTATATTCTTTTTCGACTTTTAAATATAACAAGGTAGCGGCTTCTTCTGCAACCTTTTTCCGTAAGGTCTCTGCTTTCATAAATTCACCAATAAACGAAGGGGAAACTGCAAAAATTAGTGCTTTACTATTTGTTCGTACA
>CBETPM010000049.1:0-6244 GCA_965538135.1 Candidatus Bathyarchaeota archaeon | reverse complement strand
AATTGCCTAGTCTGCGGCGACGACTGGTTTGTGCCAAATGCTGAAAGATTAAGCCATGGAATAAAGATGCACGCATCTAATGCTGTAATAATAAAAGTTAACCAGGTGGGAACATTAACAGACGCTTTGGAAACAATAGAGATTGCAAAAAGAAACGGATATGTCCCCGTCATGTCCCATCGTTCAGGCGATACTTGTGATTGGCACATCGCCCATCTGGCTATAGCCTTTAAATGTCCTATAATTAAAACTGGCATTGTTGAGGGAGCTAGAATCGCCAAAATAAATGAGTTAATAAGGATAGAAGAGTTTCTTGGAGATAGAGCTAAAATGGCAAGCATTTCATTTCTTTAGGAGGAAAATTTTTGTCAGAAGATGAGGAAATTAAAGAGATAACTGAAGAAAAATCTAAAGAGGAAACAACAGCAGTTGAGGAAGAATTGTTGCTTCCCAGAGACACATTACTATCAGCGGGAATCCATATCGGAACAAGAATGAAAACAGGCGACATGGAACAGTTCATATATCGCGTAAGACCAGACGGACTCTTCGTTTTAGACGTTAAAAAAACCGATGAACGCATAAGAGTTGCTGCCAAATTCCTAGCGAGATTTGAACCTTCGAAAATAGCCGCCGCAGCGGCTAGACTTTACGCTCAAGAACCAACCAAAAGATTCTGTGAAGTCACCGGCGCTATTCCAGTTGTTGGACGTTTTATTCCCGGACTTTTATCCAACCCTTTATATCCAAACCGCATCGAACCCGAGGTTATAATAGTTTCCGACCCTAGAGCAGACTCTCAAGCAGTAAAAGAGGCTTCTTCAATAGGCATACCCGTAGTCGCCTTATGCAGCACTGACAACGAATTTTCAGGTGTAGACTTGGTTATTCCCACAAACAACAAGGGAAGAAGAGCTTTAGCAGTTATTTACTGGCTTTTAGCAAGACAAGTGTTACGGGAACGGGGTGAACTGCCTCCAGACAAGGATCTGCCATTAACAATAGACGATTTTGAAGCAAAAATCTCTAGGGAGGAGGAGACTTAAGAGAATGGCAAAGATTCGGCGTCCAACTCAAGCTGGAGCATTTTACGAAGGAAACGCTGAATCATTAAAAAGACAGATAGAAGAATGTTTTCTTCACGATTTTGGACCTGGAAAACTTCCAAAAGTTGCAGAGGCTGGAGCCAGAAATATTGTAGGTTTGATCTGTCCTCATGCAGGCTATATGTTTTCTGGTCCAGTGGCAGCCAACGCTTATTATGAGCTTGCGCTGGATGGTGCACCAGAAATTTTTGTAATTTTTGGTCCTAATCATACTGGTTATGGTAGCGCTTTGGCGGTTATGAATGAAGGTTTTTGGCGTACTCCTTTGGGTGATGTTGAGGTTGATGGAGAAACGGCTAATCAGATTGTGCGGGAATCCAGAATAGTGGATGTGGACGATTCTGCGCATCGTTTTGAACATTCAATTGAAGTTCAGCTTCCGTTTCTCCAGTATCTTTATGGTTCAAAATTTAGAATAGTGCCCATTTGTTTTTTGATGCAAGATTTGTCTTCAGCAAGGGAAGTTGGACAAGCAGTTGCAAAAGTTTTAGCTGATAAAAACGCAGTTATTATTGCTTCTTCTGATATGACGCATTATGAGCCCCATGAAAGAGCTGCAAAAAAAGATAGAATAGCTTTAGAGGCTGTTGAAGCCATGGACGAAGCTAAATTTTATTCCACTATTGAAGCGCAAAGAGTAAGTGCGTGTGGCTACGGTGCCATAGCAGCTTTGATTACTGCTGCAAAAATTTTGGGAGCGAAAGAGGCAAAATTATTATGCTATAAAACCAGTGGAGATGTAATTGGCGACTACTCAAGTGTGGTTGGGTATGCCGCCGTTTCCTTTAAAAAATAGTGGTGTATAATGGGGGTAGTTGCCTCAGCTCCCGCGAAAGTTATACTATTCGGAGAACACTTTGTAGTTTATGGTGAACCTGCCATAGTTTTAGCCATAGACAGAAGAGCCTATGCAGAAGTGGAGCTTCGCCAAGATGAACGGCTCCACATACATTCTAAAAACTTAAACCTTGCCGCGTACTATGAAGGTAATGCTCTAAAAGTGGAGCATGGCAACGAAAAAGAAGCTCGATTAAAGTTTAAACCTGTAAAAACAGCTGTTGACAAAGTTTTTGAAAAGTGTGGAAAGCATGTTGGGTTAAACATTGAAATTGAATCTAAGGTTCCTGTTGCAGCTGGGTTAGGTTCTTCAGCAGCCGTCGCGGCTTCTGTAACAGCAGCTGTTGGCGCTCTTTTAAAGGTTAAAATGAGTAGGGAAGATGTTTTCCGCATAACCTATGAAGCTGAAAAAGTTGTACATGGTATTCCTTCGGGGATAGACCCAGCTATATCTACTTTTGGCGGTACCCTCTTATTCCAAAAAGACACTGGATTTAAATCGTTGGACGCTAAAATGGAAATTCCCCTAGTTGTAGGCGATACTGGTGTTACACGCTCCACACGTTTCCAAGTTGAAAAAGTGCGAACAGTAAAAGCACAATATCCACAAGTAGTAACACCGATTTTTTTGGCAGCACGTGAAATTGTTTTGAGAGCAGTTGACGCCCTTAAGGAAAATGCTTTGGAAACTCTGGGAGAGCTTATGAACATAAACCATGCGCTGCTTTATGGTTTAGGAGTTTCAGATGAATCTTTGGAATGGCTTGTAAACGCTGCGCGAAAAGCTGGAGCCTTGGGCGCAAAATTAACTGGCGCTGGGGGTGGTGGTTGTATGATAGCTTTGGCGAAAAATGAAAATCTTGAAAATGTTTTAGAAGCTATCCAGCGAGCTGGTGGAACCTCTTTCATAGCAAGAAAAACCGATGAAGGAGTGAAAATTGAACGAAGCTAAACCTACCATTCTGAAAATTGGCGGTTCTGTGATAACAGATAAAAATGAAGAACTTTCCGCTCGTTTGAAAGAAATAAACCGTTTAGCAGATGAAATAAAAAACGCTAACGCAAAAAACCTCATAATTGTTCACGGGGGCGGAAGTTTCGGCCATCCCTTAGCTCAACGATACTCTATAAAGGAAGGATTTAAAACCGAAGAACAAAGAAGCGGTTTCGCTGAAACCCACTATGTTATGACAGTGCTTAACGGTTTGTTTATGGACGCCTTAATTTGGCGTGGAATCCCAGCAATAAGCATAACACCCTTATCGTGCATGCTAACAAAAAAGGGAAGAATTGCTTGCTTCGAAAAGGCTCCTTTGGAAACGGCTTTGAAAATGGATTTCATTCCAGTAATGTACGGTGACGCTGTTTTTGATGCCGATTTAGGATTCACAATATTATCTGGCGACCAAATAGTATCCTATATTGCAAAAAAGTTTAATGCAAAAAACATCGTCATAGGCGTTGATGTTGACGGATTGTATGATGCTGATCCTAAAATTAAGAAGAAGGCGAAGATTTTTACGCATTTAACCCTAGAAGAGTTGAAAAGGCTTGGGAAAAATTTGGGAAAATCCACCGCTTGTGATGTTACAGGCGGTATGTTTGGCAAAATAATCGAACTATTACCAGCCATAGAGCTTGGAATCCCAGTAAAAATCGTGAATGCTACAAAACCAAACTATATTTACAGGGTCCTGAAAGGAGAAAAGGTGAAAGGCACTTTAATAGAGAAGGAATAAGCTTTGGCTAAAGAAACAAGAAAAAGAAAAGCAGATCATATTAGAATCTCCTTGAATCATGATGTTCAAGCGAGAAGAGTAACCACAGGCTTTGAAGACATTCATCTAATTCACAATGCACTGCCAGAAATCGACAAACAGGACATAGATCTCTCCACAACTGTATTTAATCATAATTTTTCTGCTCCGTTAATAGTGGGTGCCCTAACTGGTGGGACCTCAGAAGCTGCTAAAATTAATGCCACAATAGCCGAAGCCGTAGAAGAGTTAGGCTTGGGAATGGGTGTGGGAAGCCAGAGAGTTGCCATAGAAGACAAAAAGTTAGAAAAAACTTTTGCCATAGCTAGAAAAAAGGCGCCAACAGCCTTTTTAATTGCAAATCTCGGTGGAGTACAACTTGTCCATGGTTATGGCTTAAAAGAGGTGAAAAAAGCCATAGAAATGATAGACGCAGACGCTGTTGCAATCCACCTAAACCCTCTTCAAGAGGCTATCCAGCCAGAAGGACAACCCTGCTTCAAGGGAGTGCTTGAAGAAATCAGCGAAATCGCAAGAGAATTGGAAAAACCAGTTATAGCCAAAGAAACAGGGGCTGGCATATCAGCAGAAGAAGCCAAAAAGCTTGAGGCTGTAAATGTTAAAGGAATAGATATAAGCGGTGCAGGAGGCACCAGCTTTGCAGCGGTGGAGTATTATCGTGCAGAGGGAGAAACGAACAGCTCGCAACGTAGACTGGGAGAGCTTTTCTGGGACTGGGGGCTCCCAACCGCTGTAAGCCTAGTAGAAACTTTACAGTCGGTCCAGATTCCCGTAATTGCATCGGGAGGGGTTCGCAATGGCGTTGAAATGGCTAAGGCTTTGGCTTTGGGCGCAAGTTTAGCAAGCACTTCAAGGCTAATTTTAGAAGCTGCGGTTAAAGGCATAAAAGCAACGAAACAAGAACTTTTGCTTTTGATGGAAGAGTTAAAAAATTCCATGTTCCTTGTAGGCGCGGACACAATTCAATCATTAAGGAAAAAGCCCGTGGTGATAACTGGAAAAACAGCTGAATGGCTGAGGCTTAGAGGGTTCAACATAGAGAACTATGCAAAAAGAGGGGGGTAAGGTTGGATATTGAAAAAATTCTCAAACAAAAAGCTGCAATTATTGATAAGGCTATTGAAAAATATATTCCCAGAAAATTTTCAAAGGACGCGGTGCTTTTTAAGATAAACCCGCCACGCTTCGCCTACAACTTGGAAGCAATAAATAGAGCAATAGCAGAACCAATCTGGGAGTTTCTCGACAGAGGTGGGAAAAGATGGCGGCCAGCCCTATTTCTTTTAATCTGTGAAGCTTTGGGCAAAAACCCGGGAAACTATGTTGATTTTGCCATAATCCCCGAAGTAATTCACAACGGAACCCTGATGATAGATGATATAGAGGACGCTTCGGAATTACGAAGAGGAAAACCTTGCACATACAAAATATACGGTTTAGACATAGCCATAAACGCTGGAAACGCCATATACTATTTGCCCCTTCTTCCATTAATAAAAAATCAAGAAAAATTTTCGCCAGAAAAACTTGCCAAGGTTTACCAGATTTATGTTGAAGAGATGATTAGCCTAAGCCTTGGTCAAGCCATGGACATTGCATGGCACAAAGGATTAGCTAACGCTAACAAACTAGATGAAAAAAACTATTTGCAGATGTGTGCTTACAAGACGGGAACTTTGGCGAGGATGGCTGCCAGAATGGCGGCTGTTTTGGCCGATGCAGATGACGAACTGGTTGAAAAGCTTGGGCTTTTCGCTGAAAGTATAGGTGTAGCTTTCCAGATGCAAGATGACATTTTAGATTTAACCAGCGAAGAGTTTGTTGAAAAGAAAGGTGGATATGGGAAAGATATAACAGAGGGAAAAAGAACGTTAATTGTAATTCACACGTTAAAGGTAGCTAAGAAAGAAGATAGAGAGAGGCTAATCGAAATTTTGAACATGCACACTTCAGACCAAGAATTGAAAGATGAAGCAATAACCATTATCAAAAAATACGGCTCCATTGAGTACACTAGAAACTTTGCAAGAAAAATTGTTCAAGAAAGCTGGATGGAAGTTGAAAAACTTTTACCAGCATCAGATGCCAAAGAAAAACTGAACGCTTTTGCAAAATTCTTAATTGAAAGGAAAATCTAAGCTTAACAGCGTGCAACAATTTGACCATCAAAGAAGATGCTGAACTTAGGAAGCTTATTAGAAAAACTGCCTTACTTAACGCTATAAAACACGACGGCAAAGCCCAACTAGGCTCTGTTATGGGAAAAATTATAGGCAAAAAACCAGAACTAAAAACGAAAGTTAAGGAACTTTCTGCCCTAGTCAGCCAAATAATCAGTGAAATAAATAGTCTTTCTCTAAATCAACAAAAAAGCATCGTAGAAGAAGAGTGGCCTAAAGCCTTAATGAAAGAAAAAGTTGAGGAGGAAAAACGCCTTCCGCCTTTGCCAAATGTAGAAAAGTACCCACAGATTGTTACCCGCTTTTCACCTAATCCAGATTGTATTCTACATTTAGGATCGGC
>CBETPM010000048.1:0-6282 GCA_965538135.1 Candidatus Bathyarchaeota archaeon | reverse complement strand
TACGTTCCCACGTTCTCACGTATTTTGGGTTTAGAGTATAAGTTTCATTTTTCTCGGTTAATATTTCACGTTTAATCAGATGTTTGAGGCAGCGCTTGACTCTCTTAACTCTTTTTTCGGATGTTATGTCAAACTCTGTTAAAATTTGCTTTTCTGTGAGAACACCTTTTCGTTTTGCTAGATCTATTATGGCATAGCGCAGATAATCTGCCCTTGGCGGAGGTAACCCCAAATCTTTGTTGCACACGTGCTGTCTGGCAATGGTCGATGCGTTCACCGTCAATTTCATATCCTAAAATGCTGCTTTTTGCTTCCCAAAACTCCCGCTTTGAAGTATCATAAAGCAGGCTAGCCCGTTCAATTGATAGGCTTCTGTCTAAAAGGATTATGCGCACATTTTGGTTTTGGTCTGTGGCAAGCTTATAGGCTAGATAGTGCTCAGCAAAGGTCATAATCCAGTTCGCAATGGTGGCGTTATTTATTATAGCCTCGTCCACAAGAGGCTTTCCCAAACTGACTTCCTGTGGTTCTCGATCGTCAAAAAAGGTCTGGTCTATATCCGGTATTTCATTGACGTAAATTGGAACAACGCTTGAAATTCCAGCGCCTTGTTGCATCGTTTTTTCATCATACTCAACCTTAACTTTGTCGTCAAGAAATGTTATATTGCCTGTGGAGGCGTAAGCCCCGCCGAAAAAAATTACTAGGTCGAAAAAGGGACGGGAATAAATTGTTCCGTCTATTCCGGCAAAGCGAACGGTGGGGGTTCCGAAAAACTCTTTTGCTGTTTTAAATGCTTCTTTTAGGTTAAAATTCATTTTTATAAGATTTGAAAGTAGGCCTTCGTAAATGTTTTTCAAGGAAGTGAAACATTGTTCATAATCCATAACTTGTTTTGAGGCTCCAAACCTAAGCACGTCACTTGTTCGCTTTATCGCGTCGCTTAAAGATGATAGACTTGCCAATTTTTCACCATGTTTTAGAATGTGGTTCTGTGGTAAAAATTATTTGTTAACTAATTTGTTGTTAATTTTAAGGCAAAGTTTTTGTCGAATTTTGATTTCGATTCTTTGGCATTGCTTTTCTTTACTTGTTAAAAACGCGTTATGGTTTCAATGTTGGTTAAGTTTAATGCCCTTTTAAATGGTTTTGCTGTGGGTTTTTTGATTTTTCTCTTTTTTGTTTTTATGTCTGGATTAGACTTTGTTGTGCACAAGATTCTATACAATTATGGACTTAGATTCAGCTTTGATTGGGCTTATTTTTACTGGTGGCTTTATGGATGCGCCTTTCTGGTTTTCAGCGGAGTTGTTAGTCTCATTCATTGGTTAAGCTCTAACGGAAGTGGTCGTGACTTTAAAATTTCCTTTGGTTTATTTGTGAGCATTGTGTTGCTTTTCTGGGGTGGGTTTGGCTGATGATCTGTGGTTTATTTTTTGGAATGGTGGTCTGCCCTCTAACGATGTTGTTTGGTGGTGGATGCCTTGGTATAGAATTTTTGGTTTTTGGAATTTCTTCTTGCAGATGACCCTGCTTTTTTCCACCCTTTTAGTTACTTTTTTGTTATGGGTTATACTTTTAAAAAGGAAACATTGATTATTAGTTTTGATTTTTAGTTCACAACCTTTTTGTTATTGCTAAATTGTACTATACAATGTTGAGGTTTCCAAATTGAAAAGTTTGTTATACAATGATTGGTTCGAAAAAATCATTCTCATCTTATGGCTAGTTAGCTCCATTTTCATTGTGATTTTGATAGGTGCTATAGACAATATTGTCCATAGCAATTTATACAATTACGGATTACAGTTCAGCAACGAGTGGGCTGTTCCTTACTGGTCTATGCTCCGTTTAATTTATGTTTGCTTGGCTTTACCTGCTGCCTTAAGCATTGCCTCTTTAGGTTTAAGTGTTTGGAGATACAAATTTGCACAACCCAGCGTTTCTCGCAAATTAAGAAGTAAACGCCCTCGCGAGAGTAGGGTTGAACCTTCAAAAGAGAATCACATGCTGATTAGTTGTCCTAAATGTAAGCGTGTCTTTAGCAAGCCCATGGTTATGCTAGATTTTAGCAGTGGAAGAAGCCGTCTCGTAAATGTTTGTCCATACTGCAATCATGTTTTGAGCAGGGAAGGAGAAGAAGCGGAGAAAGAGGATGTCAGAGTTGTGGATCTAGACGAGAAAAAGGTTGAGTATTAGGGAATTATCATTAATATTCTAAGTTCATAACCGTTAAAAATCGGCTTTACAAACTTGTTTTAGGTTTGAGTCTTGAGCGGTACTTATCAAGTAAACGAAAGCAAGAATAGTGCTTATTGGATATTTGGGATTCTCTCATTCTTACTAGGAATTATTGTTCTGCACGCATTATTCGAACTTATACTTAATGGTTCCCAAGCAAATGTTAATGTACTTCTCTTCATAGGAGGAACCTACTATGTGCCCGCCCTGGGATACTTTTTCTTTTCAGCATTAATTGCAGCCTTTTTCTTTAGCTATTTTTGCTACTACACTGTCCGCGACTTGAAGAAAAAGGATACTGAACGGCTTTTGGAAGCCTTAAAGGAAGAAGTGAAACATTCAGAAAATCGTATAAGAAATGATTTTGAAAAGAAATTTGCCAAAATTTCTATGGACCAGTTTATGATGAGCCAAGAGTTCAAAACCGTAGGTGCAAAGGTTGTTGAGAATGTTGAAAAAATGGAAAACACTTTGGGAGATTGGCGAAAATATCAAAATATTCTGGATGAGCAAAATTCCATGCTGAATGATTTGAGAAAGAAGATTGAAGACATCAATCTTAGAATCACGCCTAAACCTTGCTTGACTGCGTCTTCAGATGTTGAAAGAATTGTTGGTGTGGGTAAAAAGACGGCTAAAGCCTTTAAGTCTGCGGGAATAGAGAATGTTGAAGCTTTAATCTTGGAAGAACCAAAAGTTTTAGCTGAGAAGGCAAGGCTTTCAGAGAGTGTTGTTGCTAAGATTCAAGCGGCTGCTAAGATGCTTATGGTTCCCGGGATTGGCTTAAACATTGTTAAGTATCTTCAAAAGATTGGAATTTCCTCTTTAGAAGAGCTTTCAAGTCAAAGTCCCATGGACCTTTATAGAAAGATTGTGGCTGTTGCGGGTAAAAGCAAAGATAAGCCTAGGTTGGAAGAAATAGCTTTCTGCGTTAGAATCGCCCAATACTATGTTTTGCGCAATTTGAATGCGTATACCTTCCCCATCATGCCTTTTCCAGAGGATTTAGCGCAAACAAAAAGATGATGATTAAAGAGTCAACTACTTCTTCCTTCGGCTTAGTTTTGCCTTTTAAATTAAGCTTTTATTTACTCCTTCAGCCTTCACCGAAGAGTTTTCTTAGAGAATAGCTGTTTTCGTTTTGCTGCGGAGCTGTCCGTGTTTCAGGCTCTGGAGCAGCCAGTATGGTCGTGGAACCTTTCAGTTTCTGTTCAAGCTCGTTTATCCTTGACTCAAGTTTCTCTACGGCTTCTGTCTTTATCTTAAGTTTTTCTTCTAATTGCTGGATTGCCAGCTTTTCTTCTAAGAGCCTTGCCCTTTCTTCTAGGGTTTTCTCTTTTTCTTCTATCGAACGGAGTTGGAATTCTAGTTCTGCCTTTTTCTTTTGCAGATCTTCGATTTCATGCCACAAGGTCAATTATACGCACCTGTTTTGTTCTTGCTCTTTTGGGGATAATTAGGGTTATGAACTTGAAATCATGTTTTTAGCTACTGATTTTGGCTTCTTAAAATAAATATTTGCTAAAAACGCAATAATGATTGGTATTTGGAATGAAAAGTCATTCTAAGGAGAGGTCTGGCGGTTCTGAAAAAGACCTGGAAAAAATTCTGATTGAAGAGGCTAAAAAAGAGGCAAATAAACCGCTGTATCTCGCCAGATACGAGTGAATAGTTTTCTTTCTGTATGATTTAAATTGCCTAAAACTTTCAGACGCCGTCTTGGCGATTTAAGAATCAATAGAAAAATGTGTCATAAAGCTTTTATAGTGTTTTGCATGTTAGAAAAGGAAAAGGGTTAAAGACATGACGTTTCAAAAAGTAAAGAAACTGTTAAAGCTTCTGGGTTTCATTATTGTAGTCTGGGTATTGGCAATTTTCTATGCCTTTGCAAGATTAGGGGAATAGTCCAAAAGGACAATAAGCTAGATTTTTGATTTGGAAAATAACTGTTTGAACAAGGTTAAAGTAGATACCCTCTCCCCTCTAGATTCTTTTCAATCTTGCTGCTTTACATACGAGACTCTTAAACTTCTCTCTCATCTAGGAATAATTAATTAACACACATATAGAAAAGCGAAATAAACCTGTCAGCAAGAAAAGGAGCGCACATGGAAAGTCTATGAAAGAGTTGGAAAAACGTTATTTTCTGTTATTAACAATCCTTCAGCCTTTTTCTCAAGAGAAGACTTCCAAAACTGGTTTTCCAAAGAGTGTTACAAAGTTACAAGTTGCAGTGTGCGTTATGAAGATATTAATCCGTTCTCAGAGCATACTATCTCAAGTAACACTTTAACATTAAGCGAAAAGGCTGAAAAACCTGAGGAAAAGCCTAGCAAAGCTCATTTAGGTGATAGTAGTAGAAGTTAACGCTAAAAAGTGGTTTTATGAGTGAGATCCGCTTTATTGTTGCAGGATGCGGGCACATAATAACAGCAGACAACATTGGAGGAAACTGCAGCAAATGCGGAAAGCTCTGCTGCAAGTCATGCCTAGTCGTAATTAACGATGAAAGGCTATGTCCCACATGCCTAAAGAAGTTTTTGAAGGGAGAAAATGGATGAAAAACCGGTAGTTTGCAAAAATTGCGGTGCAGTAATTTTGCCAACTCAGATTAAGGGAAGGTGCTGGGTATGCGGAAAAATGACTTGTGCGAACTGCGCTAGAGTCTGCGATTAATGCCTAAACACCGTTTGCCAAAACTGCATTCGAACAGTAGAGATTTGGAGAGACAGCATCCATTACTTCAGAAAAATTTGTTCGGGTTGTTTGAGATAACAAATCTTTTTAGAAAAGGCTAATCTGCAACGAATTTTGTACTTTCTTCATCAAATATTATCTTAACTTTCTCGAAGATATCTAATCTGCCCAAGACGTAAGGGACATTTTCAATTTCTGAAAAAGCAACTCTTGCGTTAAATTCCAATTCTCCGATCTTTATTTTAACCTTATGAATTCTTATTGCAATGTCTTCGCCTGTCGCCGTCTTAACCCTAGCCTCTTTTCCTCCTTCGAAATTTAAACCAATCAGCTCACATACGCTCCTAGGAAAAATAGAAATTACGGCTCCACTGTCAACAATAGCATCTAAAGCTATCTCTTCTTTAGCAGATAACAAAACTTTTGCAACTGGAATTATTATTTCTCCGAAAATATTAGAATAGACCCGCTTATAAGGAAAAACTATTTCTTTCATAGAATTAGCTCTTCTTCCTTTGGAATGAAAGCTAAAGTTGGCTTGGACTCAGGGCAATTCTTCTTAGCCATATCATAAGCCTGCTTAGCAGAACTACCATAACCAATAACTTTCTTCTTCCAAATGGCAACATGCATTCCCCTGAATTTTTCAAATGCCTTAGTATTCTCAACATACCAAACGAAATCCTCATCTACTCGAGACATGTCACTCCCTTTTAATGTATTAAGACCGAAGAATTTAAAGATATTTCCCAGACATTCTATGTTTCTTTCAAACCTATTAGGGTGAGATGAAAATAAAAATCATTGAGTTTTTATCTTATCTTCTTAATAATCTTCTTTTGTTAAAAGGTAATTTCTTGTTAAGAACGTTAATTGTAATTTTTGACCAGCTATAATTAGGAACTTTTAAGATGTCAGGATAACTATTTATTATAACTATGACAGTATATAATGAACCACTTTATTATGAAATTGCATTTAGTTTTGTTGATGCAAAAAAACAGGTAGACTTGTTTGAGAAATTCATTGAAAAATACAGCAAAGTAAAAGTGAAAAGAGTTCTTGATATTGCTTGCGGTCCAAGTCTCCAATTAAGAGAATTAGCGAGAAGAGGCTACGAAGCGGTTGGTTTGGATATAAGTCCGCAAATGTTGGATTACCTAAAACAAAAAGCGAAAGAAGAAGGAATAGAAATAGAAACCATCAAAGCAGACATGCAAAATTTCAGACTGAAAAAGAAGGTTGACTTTGCTTTTATAATGATGGGTTCGTTCAGCTTCAAATCCAACAAAGAATTATTAAAACATCTTGATTGTGTTTCTAATTCCCTTAAAAAGGTGGTTT
>CBETPM010000047.1:0-6331 GCA_965538135.1 Candidatus Bathyarchaeota archaeon | reverse complement strand
GATTTTCTACTATTCTTCCAACTTCCTCTCCGTCAATGTCTATTACTATAATTAATGGAATTTTATCAACCGTAAACGTCTCTACTTCTGGAGGTGAAGGGGGTATTCTCCACTTTTTTGTATGGCTCAAGGGATCTTTCATAAGCCCACCGAAGATTTTAACCTCTAGCCCGGTTGCTTCGGATATTAACGCCAGCACTGGTATATTGGCAGCACAGTCTTTGCACCATTCTGCTGAAAAGGCGATTACCACATATTTTTCTGCAAATTTTTTCAGTTTATTTAATGCTTCCTGGTTTGGCTTATAGGTTTGTTTTCTTGCGAAAAATTTTTCGCGGAAAGGCGGTTTTAAGCTTTCCATGTATTGGCTTACAGAAACTGCTTTATTTTTTAATTCAGATAAATTCACTTTCATTGGGCTTAGCCTGGCATCAAAGTTTGATTTAAAAATTCTCCCATAACATATTGATGCGGGTAGATTTTTGTTG
Organism: Candidatus Bathyarchaeota archaeon; assembly: GCA_965538135.1. GTDB lineage: Archaea > Thermoproteota > Bathyarchaeia > Bathyarchaeales > Bathycorpusculaceae > PIXZ01. The sequence continues at coordinate 5,843 of CBETPM010000047.1, read as the reverse complement.
CCACTAGCTTGCAACCTTCTGCTATTGTTACATCATCTGCTATAACCGAAATATTTTCTATTTTTGTTGGCTTCTTTGAACTTGAAAGGATGGTTACGTGTCTGCCTATTATGCTTTCTTTTATCTCTGCTTTTTCTTTTATTATGGCTCTGTCCATAACTGCAGAATTTTCTATTACAACTCCTTTGCCAATTTTTGTGTAGTTATCAATGCAAGAGTTTACTATTCTTGTGCCGTCGCTTATTTGGCAATGTCTTCCGATAAGAACCTCGCCTTCCACCTCTATTTTGCCTTGCTTAATTTTCCTTACTATCTCTTTTCTGCGCTTCTGGGACTCGCTGCTTTCGCCTTGAACCCATACCCTTGCTTCTTCACTTATTTTTTCACCAAACTCTGTTAGGGAGGAGAAACGTCCATTAAGCATGTCTTGCATGGCTTCTAAATAGCGTTTAGGTGTTCCTACATCATACCAGCATCCTTTCAAAACATATCCGTAGACGGGTCTTCCAGTCCTTATTACATAAGGTATGAAGTCGTAACCAAAATCCAGTCGGTTTCTTTCTTTAATTATTTTCTTGACTCCGTTTTCTTTGAAGATTTTCCTTATTTCCGGTGAAACCATATATAGTCCAGTGTTGGCAAGGTTTGACGGTGCTTCTTTAGGCGTGGGTTTTTCAACAAATCTTGAAATTCTCATATCTTTATCTACATCCGCTATTCCATAACCTTCTACGTCTTCAACCTCCCTCAAGGCGATGGTCATTATTGCCCCTTTCTTTCTGTGAAACTCTACTAACTCTTTTAGGTTTACATCGAAAATGTTGTCGCCTTGCACTGCGAAAACTGGGTCTCTAACATTGTAATATTCCATGTTTATTCTCGCCGAGTCTGCGCTGCCTAAATCGTCTACGTTTGGCTGGTATTTTATGTGAACTCGAGGGGTTATTTTGTATCTTGCGGAAAATCCGTAGCCAGACTCAAAATAGTCGTGTAAGTCTCTGTAGTTTGTGTAGCCTTTCACCCCGAAAATAAAGTTTCGGATTCCCTGGCGTGCAAGAGACAATAGCGAAAACTCTATCATGGGTACGTTTAGTAAGCGGATACAGGCCTTGCTGGTTTCCGCTGTTAAGGGAAGTAGACGCTTAGCCTTTCCTCCTACGGGGATTATTACTCTTAGCCTTTCTGGGGCATAGTTGTCACGCAAAAGATTTGCACCAACTTTAGGATGATTTATCATGCCCAAACGTATTAAACTTTCTACTTCACTTTAAGCTAATGCTCTCTTGCAGAATTCTCATAATTCAAGAACTTATGCAAATTTTCTTTAATACCAAGAAGTTTATGCAAGTTTCTAATGTGTTCTTCATGCGGATATACCCAAGAATTATCCTTAAAAAACTGGTAAGGAACCGTTTCACGGGACCATTTTCCTAGGCGAAGGTCTTGAAAGATATAATGATAGCTTTTTAAGAATCCTTCCCTAACAAGTTTTGATAGCGAGTCAATGAATCTTCTGAACTCTGTTCTTGGAAGATAAATCTGTGCAACCATCGCGTTTTCGCCAAGTATTTTGCCTAAAATAAACACGAAAGGTTTGTCTAGTAATGATTGGGCAAATTTCGACATCTTTTCCTTATCATCGAATTTGAATGTGAAGAAAAGCATATCAGAGATTGACCTTTCAAAAGGCAAAATCGCAATCTGAAAATCCTCAATTAGTCCATTCTGAATAACATGTCTTTCATAGTGATAACGGATATTCTGTAAGGTTGTCCCAAGCATTCTGGCTATTTCAGCCAAGGTTATGGTTGCATCTTTTTCTAATTCTTTAAGTATAAGTAGGTCAGTTTTGTCAGCCTTTAAAGTAAAGCTTTCAGGATCTTTCAACGTATAAGGCAATTCACCTTTTTCTAAAAAAATTTCTTTTAGCCATATATCCCAGGGAAAAATCCAATTTTCACAGGAATTGTCAAACCATTTGCTTGTCCGATTAACTGTGTGAAAACATGTAGACCACAACAAACTGATGTCTTCAGCAATCCCCAAAATTTTTAATTCTTGCAAAAACTCTTCAAATTTAGCCGTATACTCCACGGGGATAACGTAAATTCCAACACACCCTTCAAAGGCGCCAAAACAACGGCTCAGATAAATGTAAAACTTATTGACTTTCATACATTCAAAAAGCAAATCCTCTTGTCCTTGTTTTGCTTTCGCGTAGACAACTCCTTTTTTCATTCCCAAATTTGTATGGTAAACGGTTGTTAACAATCTTAAATAAAAAGAGGAAGACATGCGCTTAATTCTTGCTATCACCGTCCCTCGCGGCATGCCAAGCTGCTTTGCGAGTCTATTTATGTTTCTCGGTCCGTTTTTAGCTAGACCTTCTAGGATTTTTACGTCGATGCAGTCAAGTTTATTGCGCATTCTTGCATCCCTTCAATGTTCTTTTTGTTCGATGAATATCAGTTTTTTTATTTGGGTCCTATGGGAGAGTCTATGGGATCTCCGAAAACTTTTCCAGTTGCAGCCATGGAAAGTAGTAAGCTTATTTGCATTGTTAAAAGAATTTTTTTTCCAGTGACGAATAATAAACAGTTTCCAATTCAAATTCCCCCACCTCCTTTTTATTTTTGTTGATAAAAGTTTTTTCTTTTCGACAAAAATAAAATTTATATATAGTCTGTTCTAGAATTAACCTCTATGTTTAGTGAAACGAAGACTACACGGAAAATTCTTAGATGCATAGATGAGGGACTTGAAATTCTTGGAAGTAGCGGTAAAAAGGCAGTGTATTATCATCTTGAGAATAAAATGGGAATAAGAAAGAGAGAAATTTGTGAGAAACCAGAAGTCTTTTTGGATGGGCTTCAACTGATATTTGGAAAAGAAGGAATGGAATTGATTGAGCGCAGTTTGGTTCAAAAATTGGCACGAGCCTTCAACTTGAAAACACGTTCTAGAATAGGTTTTGTTGAAGCATTAGAGTTGATAAATTCAACAAAGATTAATTGAATTCTTGCTTAAATTTGTTGATTAAGGCTTTTAGTTTTTAAGTAAAATAAGAAAATATGTATTTAAGTTCGCGGTCTAATCGTGAATTTTAATAACATAATTAAAGATTTATGGTTTAATGCAAGGTTTGAGCTGTATGAGTAAGCTGTTTGGATATTTGCGTTTGATGCGTCCGATAAACTGTTCAATGATGGGTTTTGCCGTGATAGTGGGTGTTACCCTATCAAACCCTAAGATTATGGAGATCCCTTTTAAATCTTTGATTTTTGGATTTGTTACAGGTTTTAGTTTAACAGCTGCTTCCATGGCTATAAACGACTATTATGATAGGGACATAGACGCCGTAAACGAGCCGAAACGTCCCATACCAAGCGGCTTAATAAAGCCTAAAGAAGCGTTAGCTTTTGCTTTTGCATTAACCATTACGGGTTTTACAGCCGCCTACTTAACAAGTGTTTCATGTTTCTTAATCGCCATTTTTGCATGGCTAATTTTTGTTCTTTATACAACTGTTGGAAAACGCAGCGGATTTCCCGGCAACCTTCTTGTTAGCACATGCGTTGTTATACCCTTTATTTACGGAAATGCTGTCGCAAATACTTTGGAATTAAATGTTTTGTTTTTTGTTTTAATGGTTTTTCTTGCCAACACTGGGAGAGAGATAACTAAGGGGATAGTGGATGTTCAAGGAGACAAATTGCGAAATGTAAGGACGTTGGCTGTGATTTATGGAAAAGAAAACGCTGCGGTTATGGCGGTTTTGTTTTATCTTTGTGCTGTTCTATTAAGTCCTATCCCGTGGTTTTTGGGTATTGTTTCATTTTGGTTTATTCCTTTTGTCGCTGTGACGGATTTCGGTCTAGTTTTTTCCTCATATAGGCTTCTCCTAGATGTTTCAAGAGAAAATGCCAAAAAAGTTAAGAACACGGTTCTCTTGTGGTTCATTTTCGGATTGTTGGCTTTTATGTTCGGTGTTCTGGTGGAATAATAAGATGAACAGCCAAGATGTTTCTTGGAACATTATCTTAATGCTGATTTGTTACGCTTATATCTTGTTGATAATTTTTATATCAAGTAAAATAAGTAGTCTTGGAAAAGTTTCGCGGAAAACATCTCGAAAATTCTTGCATGCAATGATTGGAAATCTCCCCTTTCTCATACCTTTTTTCACACATAACATTTACCCCTTCCTTGTGGCAGCCCCCTTTATTCTTGTAACATTCTTGGCTTCACCTTACTCTCCATTTAAAATCGTGAACGAGAAGTTAAAGGGGCTTGCAGGTATGACGGAAGAGGGACATTATTTAGGACTGGTGTTCTACTCTATCTCTTACTCTTTTTTGGCTTTATTCTTTGCTTCTAAGGCGCATGTGGTTGCCGCTGGAATTTTGCCTATGGCTTACGGTGATAGTTCAGCTTCGGTGGTTGGCGAACGTTATGGTAAAAGAAGGTACCGTTTTCTCGCAAACAAAAGTCTAGAAGGCTCAACTGCGATGTTTCTTGTCAGCTTTTCTAGCTTGTTAATAAGTCTATCCTTCTTTTCCAAAATTTACGGATTCTCGTTTCTGGACAAAATCATTGCCACCTTTGCCGCATCAGTAGTTGCCACAGTTTCCGAAAGTTTATCGCCCCTCGGCTTCGACAATCTAACTGTACCAATTCTAAGCGCTTTAATTTTCCTCTTAGTTGATGGAGGCGCTTAAACCCTTTGGCCCTCATAATTATAGACGGTTTGGATGCTTCAGGAAAAACCACCCAAGCTCTTAGACTTTATAACTTTCTCAAAAAAAGTGGAAGAACAGTTTTTCTGCGTTTTCATCCTTCTAGCGATAGTTTTTTCGGAGCTAAAGCTAAACAGTTTCTCTATCTTAGAGGGAAAAGCCCCCATTTTGCAGCAGCCTTTTTCTACATGGTTGATGTTATTCGTTCAATATTACTCTATTCCTGGCGCAATTATGATTGCATTATTTTTGTTCGCTACTTGATGGGAACCGCTTATTTACCTAAACCACTGCATCGGATAGCCTATCATTTCTTTGCTTGTATTGTGCCAACATCAGAGTTCATGTTCTTTCTTGATGTGAAACCAGAAGAAGCCTACAGAAGGATACAGCAAACTCGAAAAAGAAAAGAAATGTTTGAAAGCCTAAAAGAACTGGAAGAAGTTAGATTTAAGGCGCTTTCTCTAGCTCTGATGGATAGATGGATTATTATAGACGCAAACGAGCCGGTGGAGGCTATTGAAAAAGAGATCAGAAAGAAACTGTTCTAAAAATTGGAATAATAGGCGTGCAAGAAACTGTTTTAAAAATTTGAATAGGCGTGCATTTCTAGAAACTCGGTAGTTCTGAAGGAAGATTTAAGATGAACAATACAGCGGATCTGAGCCTAATAAACGAGGGTTAAGCTCTCTTAAAATTCACTTTTTATCTTTTTTAGGTTCCATATGAACTGTTACCATAGTTTCTGAAAGCTTTCTTTTTATGTTTCTCTCGATTCGCGAAGCAATTCTGTGAGCTTCCTTTACATGAATCTTGTTTGAGAACCTGCAGTCTATATTTATGTAGCGTGTTTTACCAGACACGCATGTAACTATTTTTTACATGTCAAAACTTGTTGGAAACCTTCAAGATTTTTCTCAACAATTCTTCGTATTTCATTTTCATCAACTTCTGAACCTTTTTGCACTTTTTCGTTGAAAGGCTCAATGTGCACCACAACCTTTTCAGCGATGCCCAATTTTTCGATTACTTTCTTCTCGATTTTCTCGGTTATATTATGGGCTTCTCCTATAGAAAGAGAAGGATACACCCTTGCATGCAGTGTTA